>JALHOI010000273.1 GCA_022843085.1 Pseudobdellovibrionaceae bacterium | reverse complement strand
CGCTTGTCGACGCATTTTCGATTCTCGTTATTTTTCTGCTTGTTCAGGTCTCGAATGTTCCCGCGACATTTGAACAGAGTGACAAAATCAAATTGCCGACGGCTTCGTCGGTCGACATTTCAGGTCGTGAGACTACGAGTCGCGTTGCAAGTCTTGTTGTCACGCCGCAAGGATACACTCTTGACGGAAAAGTCGTATCAATTGCGCAGCTGAAGGATCAGTTGAAACAGTTGAAACTCGAAACTGGAAAATCAGTTCGTCTTGTTATTCAAGCGGATCAAAAATCAGACTTTGATTTGCTGAGCCCACTTCTTTCGATGACCGCAGAAGCAGGCGTCTCGAAATTGGAATTCGCGGTCGAGCAGGTCGAGAAGGCATTATGAATTCGTTCGTAAGTTCGTCACTTCAGCGCCTTAAAGAAGCCGGCCTCACGGCCGTTGCCATAGCATGCGCGATAACTGCGACGTCGGCGGTTGCTGAGCCCGAAAAGATGGACATCGGCACGCATCGCTTTTTGATTGAAAAGCTTGAAAGCGTTTTGGATACAACCCCGAAGGGCGACGTCACGCGGGTACCTGCACTTCTTCGCCTTGCTGATCTCTATTCGGATGAAGCCCGACTTCTTGGCATGGTCGAAATTGAAAAAGGTTGTTTTCAAGGTGCGAACGTTGCGGGCTGTGGCCTTTCGAAGTCTAACCGTATGGCCGCAATCAAATTCTACGAGATGGCACTGCTAGAAAGCTCTGGCGCAATTCAATCTCGCGTTCTTTTTCAGCTTGCCCATCTGTACGAGGCGAACGGTCAATCAAAACAGGCTTCAGATCTTTACCGCAAAATTTTGACGATCGGTGTGAAGCAATTCTCGCCAACGGTCTTGGGACAGTCCCAAGCGGGCCTCGGTGAGATTGCATTCAAAGAGAAGCGTTTCAAAGAGGCTAAGAAGGCTTTCGAGCTTGCCTTAAAAAACCCTGCGACGCCTCGACGTGGTTGGATTGTCTACCGCCTGGCGTGGTCGGATCTCAATCTCAATCAAGCCGAATCGGGAAAAAATCGACTGTTGTCGATTCTGAAATCCCCGGCACTTTTGACTCTCGAGTCGACGGCCGGTTCAAAGCAAGATTCATCGTTTCAAGAAGACGTCGCGCACGATCTGACGGTCTTCTACGCTCGAACAGGATTTAGCCAAAAAGACATTGAAGTTCTTTGGGCTCTTAGCCCCGAGAACGCCCGTAAAGCGATTTTGATTGAACTTGCTGAAGAGGCCGAGCGACTCGGCCAGAAACGCGCGGCGATCGCGGTGTGGTCGACATTGGCTTCGCGCCCAGTTGATAAAGTTCGTTTGGAAAATCGTGAGCGAATCGAAGCGCAAACCCGTGTTGCCACCTTGCGGTTTGGTTTAATGGAGAAGCCACAGGCCGTCGTCGACTACCGCGGTGCGATTGCGCTTTGGAGCAAAGACGGATGCGCACCCGAAGCAGATTGTGCAATTTTACAGAAGCGTCTTCGCAAACTCGTGATCGACTGGAATAAGAACGAAGAGACAAAACTGTCGAAGCAGTTGGTCGAGATGTACAAGCTATTCGCCGGTCAGTTTCCTCAAGACTCTGAAATGGCTTTCTGGGGCGCGAACGTGGCTCGCGAGCTTCAAATGAACCGTGACGCGATGGCGTTGTACCATCAAGCTGCCGAACAAGCGTCAAAGGCAATCGCTCGCGGCGACGCGAAAGCTGACCCGAAAATTAAGACGGTTTTTGAAGGAAGTTTACTTTCAGAAATCGAAATGTCTGAACTGACGAAGGATCTCAAACTTCGCGAGCAGGCCTACAATCATTATCTGGAATTGAACCCTAAAGGTCCGAAAGCTCTTGAAGTTCGTTACCAGCTTGCCCATGCGGTCTATTCGCGCGGTCAGACGGCCAAAGCGGCCGACATGTTCTATCAGATCGCAGCGCGCGATGAAGACTGCCGAGCGAAAGCTGTGCCGCCGTTTTGCAAACAGGCCGCCGATCTCGCGCTCGACTCGATTGTGATCTTGAAGCAAGACGAACGTTTAGAATCGACAGCGCTTGAGTTCGCGTCGCTGTATCCAGGTGGCAAAGATTTTTCAACCATCGCACGCCGCGCACGTCTGAACCTAGCTGCGAAAGCCGCAAATGGCAATTCGTCGTCGGCGATGAGCGAGAACTTAAAGAAGCTTTCTGAGATGAGTCTGAAAGATGCATCGTCGGTTGACGTTCTGTTGACTCATCAAAACCGTTTTGTTCTTGCCGAAAAGACACGAAATTTCGTTGCGGCCTCGGCGGCAGCGGTTGCGATTATCAACTACCCCGGTGCATCAGCCGAGCAGCGGGAAGATGCAATGGCTAAGCGTCTTTGGGTCGCCGAGATGCAACTCGATTTTTCGACAGCTTACGTCACAGCAAAACAAATGAAGATGGACGGAACAAAGTCTGCCGACCGCGAGCTGAAGCTTGCCCTGCTCGCAGAGCTTTCGGGTCGCGACGCTCGAGCGCATCTGAACGAGTTCATTCGCCTGACCCGAGATCGCAAGGCCGAACTTTCGGCCCGCGTGAAGCTGGTTAAGGCTTCGAATTACTCGATGGCCGAATTTAATCGTCACTTTGCTGCACTCAGCCGCGATGTCGATCTCTTTGCGAGTGTTGGGCTCGATGTGTATGCACGCAACCCATCTCCCCAGCTTGCTCGAAAACTTCTTTCTGTTCGTGGCGTTAAAACTACGACTGAAGGTGGGGTCCTCGTTCGAGCTGGTGAGCTGAAGTCGATCGAGTCATTCGCGAAGCGGTTAGCTTCGACCAATTTGCCGACTGGCGCGAGTGATCGTATCTTGCAAAAGGCTTTGGCGACTCGAGTGCGGACGCTTGCCGACGCCGATGTTTTTGCGAATAGGGCAATTAAGTCTCAAGACGTTTGGCTTCAAGCGCTTGCTCTTCAAACTGTAGCTAATGAAAACCGTCGTTTGAAAGACGAAATTATGTCGCTGCCCTCACCTCAAGGTTTAAAGCCTGCGGATGTTCGTCGCTATCAAACATTGATTGCGAGACAGGTGACGCCATTTGAAGTTAAAGCGATCAAAATCGATCAGAAGCTGGCGAAATTTTGGGCGTTAAGCCCAGCCGAAAATCTTGCTCGCACCGTTGAGCAGTCGACGGGTGCGAAACGATCACTTCTCGCGAAAGAGGCTCGTGCTATGGTGCAGGTGCTTGATCTTCTCAAATCTTCGAGTCGCGAATCGAAAGATGTTTCGAATCAGGTTTCGGACGCCGCACGTCGCTTAAATCGTGCCATCAGTTCGCCGCTACCCGACGTTCAAGCCAAGACGCTCGCGTCTGCACGCGAAGACGTTCGGGACAATCCGTTTGATGTTGATAGTTTAAAACGCCTGCGTTCACTTGAAGCAGAAGCAGGCCGCGAAACGATGGTCGCGTACCTCGATTCGCGTATGAATCGCCTCGGAGCTCGCCCATGAAAGCTATTTCGATGAGAACCCTTACTGTTGGATTCTTGTATGTTCTGACGCTGATCGCGATGCTACTTCCTTCGCTCGGAAGAGCGGCGAAGCAGGCGCGAGAGCCGCGGGCAAAACTGTCAACGACAATGAGTTTTTCAGGAGCTCGTGTCGATGGCCAATACATGCTTCCTTCTGAAGCCTCAGCTAAAATTGAAAACGAGAAACCAATTGAAGAGCTTCTCGGCCTTAGAGTTCAGTTCCGTGATCGCATGAAGCAAGACGAAGAGAGAAAATAAGATGGCACACGCAAAACAAAAAAATGAGTCTGGCCAAATGGTTCTTCTCAACTCGAACGGTGAGACCGTTCGAACATTCCGCATGGGTCACGACGAGGAATCTCAATCGGCAAAGCTTTACGTCATTTACCGTCACGACACGCGTCGCATCGAACCCCACTTTCACACCGATGACCTTGTCGAGGGCGGAGTTGATTTCGATGTCTTGGGCCAAACCTCGCAAAAAGAATTGCGAATTCGCCCTCTTATTATTGGAAAATCTGGATCGCTTTCGTGGAACGACAGCGATCAAACGGTACTTCCGCCCAGCTACGATCTTATGGCGGAAGACGACAGAAAAGACTTGATGCTGATCGGTAAATGGATCGGCGGAGCTCAGGTTCTGTTGATCGCGTTTGTTCTGATTCTTGGACATTTTTTGATCGAAGAGAAACCGCCCGAAGACGTCACGACGATTCGCGCTGTGAATCTTGAAACGGTCAAAGAAAAGCCGGCTGTCGTACAGATGGCTAAAAAGCCAGTTCGTCCCGTTTCGCGAGTTCAACCGAAGATCGCGAAGAACGTTGTGAAAACGCAGCGTCAGCCGAAAATCGTGACTCGTAACGCCCCGAAGGTGCAGACGAAGCGGCAGGTCACGGCTCGTGTGCCGAAGACTGCACCATCGATCGATAACATGGGGGCTCTCGGGGCTCTTAGTGGCCTCTCGAAGCTTAAGCAATCCGGCGGCGGACTCAATCTGTCAGGTTCCTCGCTCGCTCGCGGGCAGGATGTCGGCCGTGGCGGTGGCGGTGTCGGGCGCGGTGGTTCTGGAGGAGTGTCGAACGCACTCTTTGGTCGCGGCTTGATCGCAGCTTCGAATGGTTCCGGTGCACGCGCGGGTTCAGCCGGCGGTTACGGCACGAAGGGTAAAGGGGGCGGTCGCCAAGGTTACGGCACACACAATATGGCGGGCGCATCCGGAGGCTACGTGGCTCCACTCGACAGCGAATCGTTTGTTGAGGGTGGCCTCACGCGCGATCAAGTCGACGAAGTAATTCAGCGGAACAAAGGACAGATTCGTTACTGCTATGAAAAAGGTTTGCAAGGGACACCGGGTTTGAAAGGGCGCGTTTCAATCAACTTCGTGATTGGTGCTTCGGGCCGCGTGAGCCAAGCCAACGTTCAGCAGTCGTCTGTTG
>JALHOI010000272.1 GCA_022843085.1 Pseudobdellovibrionaceae bacterium | reverse complement strand
CGAAACGCTCTTCCTTCACCAATCGCATCGAGTGCTCGAGCGTCACATCAATTTTGGCGATCATCGCCTTCGCTTCACCAGTTGAATCCCACAACGGCTTTCCGGTTTCGCGTGCGATCGTTTCAGCGATTAGGTCTACGTGTGCGCTGTACACCTCTTTCAGGCGTCGCACACATGCAAAGCGCTTTTCTGCAGGCATTCGGGCCCACGCCGGAAACGCAAGGCGTGCTGCCTTTGTCGCGCGTGAGATGTGATCGTAGCGATAATCGAGCGTTGAAATTATGTCGCTTAAGTCGCCGGGTGACACCGCCTTGAATTCGCCATCGGCGCGCTCGGCCCGTACAAACTTTCCATCGATATAATCACCAAGAAATTCGATCGGACCCATTTAATCTCCTTAAGCTACGGGCGAACAAAAAACAGATTCGCCATCAACAACATCTAGCGTCTTCATGACGGCCGACGGCATCGCGAAGCCTTCGATGCCTCGATCTTCAAAAGGTGTCCACACCGCACGAAACTCGCCATCAACTTTTACGCCAGCCAATGTCGTACCTGTGACACCTCGCCGTTCACCGAAGGCGACCGTTCCGCCTGATCCAATCGCCACGACCTTTGTCTCTCGAGTATTTTTCACGATCGAAATATTTTTAAGCTCAGCGCCGTAATGAGGGCCCCCATCAAACGGATCAACCTCGTTCAGATATTCAAATCCAATCGACTCGAGCAAATGCTGTGCGGGCCGGGTCTCTTGCCCGACACGTCCCAGATCAACGCGCGCTCGCGAATCAAGAAGCGCAAGGTAAATGTCTTCTTCTGGAAAAAGGCTCGAAATGAATTCTTTGTTTCGTTGGCTGATAAGATCGGCCTCTTGGTAAGGCAACCCGGTAAATCGCCGACCCAGTGCCTCCCAAAACTCGCTTCGACCGCCTTCGCCCAATGGCGGAGTGAGTTCACACAGAACTCGAGACTCGAATTCTTCGGGGCGCATCGCCATATACAGAAATCGCACAAGGCTAATTTGCTTTCCAAGTTTTTCTGGACGTCGACGATACGACCTATCGATCAAAAGGCCTCCCACCTCAGTGGGGCCATTCGTGTCTTCTTTAAATTGCAAAACTTGGTGAATAAAACCGACGCCGAGGTCATCGCTGAAGCGATTTCGTTTCGTAATTTTAAAATAGTAATGGGGAATATCTTCGGTGCCGTGCTTAGCAAGAATAAGCGAACTCCCCACCACCGAGTTCGTTTCCAGATCTTCGCAAACGAAAAGATACTCGGCTTCGCTTTTATCGATTTCACCGGCAAATGAACCGACCGATCGGGCGATCTTCTCTGCAAGAATTTTTTTATCTGCGGGTAGATTCAAAAGCGAAAACTGGCTGGCAAGGTCCCGCAAATCTTTCAGGTCCTCTTGCCGTGCGCTTCGAAGAACAAAATTTGCGCCGGGTATGGAGGCCATCGGAGGTTTTAAACTTTGACGATTGATTCGATTCATACACACATCCGACTGATGACCTGCCGATAGAATTCGGTCGCGCGGTCAAGTTCTGAAAGTCTCACATACTCGTTTGGAGTGTGGGAATTGCCGACACCCTGCCCCGGGCCCCAGACCGCGCAATCGAGACCGAACTTAGCGAAAACATTTGCTTCGTTGGCGACAGCCTGTGCGCCGAGCGCCGCGTTAAGATTCATTTCAACCAAAACGCTCTTACAGACTTCAACAAGTTTTGAATTCGCCGCAGTTCGAAAGGGCTGCTTGTAATCGCCGATTCTGAAAACTGCCCCTTCGACGACGCACGCATCGCGGAGATCGCGCATCCAACCCTCGTAATCATTTTGAGAAACGGTCGGTGGCAGCCGAACACAACCAGAAATTTTCACATGCTCCTCAAAGGTTCGGATCATGCCAATATTCATAGTCGGCTCTTGCGGCAGAAACTCAGCGTCCGGAAATCTTCGAAACTGCTCTTCGACTTTTTTGATCGCGGTGCGAATTCGAATCAATTTTTGAGTCATTAAATTTTTCAGCGCTTCGTTCGAAAAGGTCGGAACTATATCGATTTCAAGCACCGCCTGCGACGGAACCGTATTAAAGTTCACGCCCCCTTCGATTTCCATCGTCGCAAGCCCTGCCGGAAATCGTTCGAGCGAGTCGAGCATTTTTAGAATCGCGCTCTCGCCAAGTTGTGGCGCCGAGGAATGTGCAGCCCGGCCCGAGAATAGCCGACTTTGCGTAGATGAACTTTCGCTAAGATCATGATCCGAACGAAATTTTCGCTCTTCTTCGCTGAAAGGAATTTCGATTTCAACAGACGCAAAGCCCTTTCCCGCCACGACCAATTGTAAGGCGGTCGGTTCGCCAACGAGCACGGCCGTGGGTCGAATTTTCTTTTTCCGAATCAGGCGAATGGCTCCGGGCATTCCAAGCTCTTCGCCGTAAGTGCCCACCAACACCGGGGGCATCCGCCATGATATGATGCCGGCAAGCCGTCGGCGCTCGATGACGTCGCGAAGCGCGTACAGCTTGCACAAAAAATCCAACTTCACATCGGCTGACCCGAGACCGTGAATCAGATCACCGTCCGCGGACTGATAAATACTCGCGTTAAAAGGGTTGGCCGCAGTCTTGTTCCAAAGCGCGTAGGGCCCCGGATCTGGTGTATCGAGGTGCGTTTCGAGCAGAAATTCTGCAACGGGTAGCTCGTCCGATTCCGCAAGCTGCGGCCGGACAATGACATTGGCTTGATCGACCCCGTTCCACGTCTCTGTCTGAAGTTCGATTCGCATCGGAGCCGTCGCGCTCATGCCGCGCACAAGGCCCTCTATAAAACGCGCGACCTCAAGTGTGCCCGCCGCGGGACTGCTGTCGATCCCGATAATTTGTCGGCAGGCCTCTAAGAATTCCACGCGCGCTCTTCTCTTAAATTACTGCATCATCTCGAGAATCGACGTCTCGAGAATTTTTCCAGCGAGCTCGACGTCCTTCGTGTTCATGATGGCCGGTAGAAGAAACCGCAAACGGTAAGGATCTCGACCGCAAGAAAACGCTATCATTCCGTTTTTGTAGAGCACTTGAAGCAGCTTGTTCACTTTATCTTTTGAACCATCAAGCGGTGTTGCGGCGACCATCAGACCCATACCACCCGCCTCGCGAAGCTGTCCTTTGCATGTGGTTTCGTTCAACCTGTTCATCATTCCGACGAATGAATCGTGCACCTTTTGAACGTGGCCGGATTTACCGAGGTAGCCTTCTTCGGTCATCATTTTAAGCGCTGCCATTCCAGCCGCTAATGAAGCCGACGAGCCCGAAAAAGTTCCTGCGACGAGGCCGGCTTTTGGGTTGTACTCTTCTGTGTAGAGCGTCGCACCGGTTTGCAGAGTCTTCGCGATGGTGCACAAATCGACGTACTCACCGATTTCTAAAGTTTCAAACGCGAAGAGTTCTCCCGTTCGCATAAAGGTCTGAACTTCATCGCACCAGACAGCGATCTTTTGCTCGCGACAAAATTCAAGAATCGGTACAAAAAATTCGCGCGGCGCCGTGCGGTACCCGCCTTCGCCCAGCATCGGTTCGAAACAGAACGTCGCAACCTGCTTCGGGTTGGCTGCCACAATTTCTTTGAATTTACGCAATGAATCTTCGCTGCTGCGCGGATTCGACGAATCGAACCACGGAATACGCAAAACTTCATGGTAGCTAGGCAGGCCCTCTTTGTAAGCCGGGTTGTCAGTCAGCTCGGCCATCATGGTCGAACGACCGGCGAAGGCGTTTTGCATCGCAATGACAAGTTTCGCAGGGGTATTTTTTTGTCGCGCCATCTTGAGTGCATTTTCGCCGGCCATGCTTCCGCACGTTGAAAACCAGACATACTTCAGTCGGCTTTTTTTAGACGCGTGCTCAACGAGCATCTTCGAAAGCTCAAGGTACTCGTGATGGGGACCTAGATTTCCCTGCATGACGACATCCGATAGCGCGCCCCGAACGGCGGCCTCTCGCATCTTTGGGTGCGAATGTCCGAAGATGTGCACGCCGATCCCGTTGATCAGATCCATCTTGATCGAACCGTCTTCAACCTCGACGTAAGCCCCGTGACCTGCACCGGTTCCCAGATACTGATAGTTCAGCGGACGACCGCGGTACTTTCCGACCTCTTCAAACACCTGTTTGCCATGGTCAATGGCCTCAGCTTGCGGTCCACGAACCGACTCAAGCGATTTCTCTTCTTCACCGACCGCAGCGACAAGCTCTGCGATCATCTTTTGAATTTTTGGCGATGACTGAATGCGATGACCGGCAAGCTTCGAGATTGAATGGCCCACGAGACTTTTCTCCTCAACGAAAGATCACTAGTGAGTTTCAACAGTACTCCCGGCGGCTAGTCCCGGCAACCAGACCTCATCGAACCCAGCCCACGAAACCATTGCCCAGTGCCCAGGGTTCTCTAAACTCTAAAGAGAAATGACGAGAGAAATGATGACATCCGCACACCCTACCCGAATTGACTCTTATTTTCAGTTGGCGCTCGCTTTAATCGCCGCCGTCTCCATTTTGGCACCATCTCTCGCCCACAGCCAGAAGCCCGATGCGTTCGCATCAGCAATTGAAGCCTTCAAGGCAGGAAAAATCGACGACGCCCGCGCCTCATTTCTCGAACTTGAAAGCCAACATCCGAACGACCCGACGCTCTTGCTAAATCTCGGGCTCATTGCGACCAAAGAAAAACGTTTTGGCGCCGCACTTGGCCTCTGGCGAAAGGGCCTTGCGCATCATCCAACAAACGATCAACTGCTGAACGCCGTCGATTGGGCCAGACCGAAGCTTGCGAAATCCGAAATCACCCGCGACTTTGACCTCTGGGAAGAAGTTCGCCGCGTCCTCATTGTTCGCGTATCGCCGGTTGCAACGACCATCGTGTCGGCGCTTTTTTTCGTGATTGCCGGT
>JALHOI010000271.1 GCA_022843085.1 Pseudobdellovibrionaceae bacterium | reverse complement strand
GCAAGTAGAACCTGGCGAGAGCACGGCGCTGCGCGACCGGTACCCCCTTGAGACCGTGGTTTTCAAATAGGTCGCGCAATCGATCCTCGGCCTCATCAAGAGTAAAGCTCTCGGTCGGCTTGCGGTGACGGCTGTGAGTTGCGTTTAGATTGGAGTTCGAATTGGTGTTCGGGCGCGTCGAACTGGTGCCTTCCAGTTCAATTGTACCGCCTCGTTTTGCCTTTTTACGAGCCGTGTAGGGGCTCCAGTTCGATTTGTTTTTGTGCGCCATGATCTGGGCCTAGTTTGTAATTGAGAAACTGAATGAAATCATTGAATATTTCGCCCATGCCAGAACAGAATTTAGAACAGAAAATTAACGCCATCCGAAGCGAAGCCGAAACGTCTTTCAAAACCGCGACAACCAGCCGCGATCTCTACGACCTGAAAGTCAAATTCCTCGGCAAGACTGGAAGTTTTTCGGTCATCATGAAAGACCTGTCGAGCTTGTCTGCCGCTGAGAAGCCGCTCGCGGGCAAACTCGTGAACGAAGCGAAACAGGCACTGGAATCTGTTTATCAGGTCTGTGAAACGAATCTGAAGCAACGTGAGCTTGACGAGAAGCTTAAGAGTGAAACTCTTGATCTCACGCTGCCGGGTGTTCCCGCGCCGCTGGGCGCCCAGCATCCGGTGAGTCTTGTGACCGAAGAAATTTCGATGATTCTGTCGCGCATGGGATACTCGATTCGGACAGGCCCCATCATCGAGACCGATCGAAACAACTTCGAAGGTCTAAATGTTCCGAAAGACCATCCCGCGCGCGACATGCAAGACACTTTTTATATCGACGAATCACATGTTCTTCGCACTCACACGTCACCTATTCAGGTGCGTACGTTTGAAAATGAAAAGCCGCCTCTTCGAATCGCGGCGCCTGGTTCGGTCTTTCGAAGCGATAGCGACGTCTCGCATTCGCCGAACTTTCATCAAATTGAAGGTATCTGCATCGATCGAAATGTTTCAATGGCCGATTTGAAAGGCACCATTACGTATTTCGTCGGAGAATTCTTTGGCAAAGGTTTGAAAACTCGGTTTCGCCCGAGCTTTTTTCCATTCACCGAACCGTCGGCCGAAGTCGACTGCCAGTGCGCAGTCTGCAAGGGGAAGGGTTGTCGTATGTGTGGCGATTCGGGATGGGTTGAAATCGGCGGAAGCGGTTTGATTCATCCGAACGTGTTGTCGTTTTCAGGTCTTGATCCGAAAGAGTGGCAGGGATTTGCTTTTGGTTTTGGAATCGAACGCATGGCCATCATCAAGTACGGTATCAACGATATTCGTCTCTTCAGTGAAAACAACGTCCGCTTCTTGGAGCAATTCGCAACATGAAACTGTCACTTCGTTGGTTAAATGATTTTGTCGATGTGACCGATTTTCTTCGTGAACCGCAGACGCTCGCAAAACACCTGACAAACGCAGGGCTTGAAGTCGAGTCGATTGAAGATCAAGCGAAGCCGTTTCAAAATGTTTTGGTTGGTCACATACTTGAAAAGGGCAAACACCCAGGGGCGGATCGTCTTACACTTTGTATGGTGACGACTGGAGATGGCGTCGTACATCAAATTGTGTGTGGTGCTACAAATCACAACCAAGGCGACCGCGTCGTCGTCGCACTGCCTGGTGCCGTGCTGCCTGGCAATTTCGCGATTAAACAATCGAAAATTCGCGGCGTTGAGTCGGGCGGTATGCTGTGTTCAGAAAAAGAACTCGGGTTGCTTTCGGCTGACGCCGATTCGCCGGGTATTCTTATTCTGCCAGGGGATGCTCCGATCGGAAAGTCCTTTGCTGAGTACCGAGGGCTTGACGACGTCGTCATGGAACTGAAAGTGACGCCGAATCGGGCCGACTGTCTTAGCCACTACGGGCTTGCACTCGAAGTCGGGTGCTTGCTCGGGCGGGCTGTACAGAAACCAAAAGTCGAATTTAAGCCAGGCTCTTGGCCAGGTGAAGTCACAGTCGAAATTAAATCGACTGAACTTGGTCCACGCTATGCTGGGCGGCACGTGCGCGGTGTGAAAGTTGGGCCGTCGCCTGAGTGGCTTCGTCGTCGGCTGCAGTCGGTTGGCATGAACAGCATCAACAATGTCGTCGACGTGACGAACTATGTGATGATGGAGATGGGTCAGCCACTTCATGCGTTTGATATTCGCGAAATCAAAGGGCAAACGATTCAGGTCGATCTCGCGCGAACCGGTGAAGCATTCACGACTTTGGCCGGCGCAGTTTTGAAACTCGACGGAACTGAGCTGACGATTCGAGACCGCGAACGAGCCGTCGCTTTGGCTGGCGTCATCGGCGGTCAAAATTCTGGCGTGAGCGATTCGACAACCGACGTCTTCATTGAATCGGCCTATTTTACACCTGGCGCGGTTCGCCGCACGATGCGAAAGTTTGGTCTTAGCACCGATTCTGGTTACCGCTTCGCACGCGGAGTTAACCCCGATACAACGGCCGAGGTCCTCGAGCGCGCGACGGCTTTGATGATTGAAGTCGCGGGCGGTGAAGCCTCGCGAGAACGAGTCGATATTTATCCTAGCCCCATTTTAAGAAGTGAAATCTCGGTCAATCTTCAGACAGTAGAAAATCGGCTCGGTTACAAGATTGACGCCGCTGACTTTGAAAAGTGGATGAATCGGCTGGGAGGCGAGTTGCGCCCGACGAGCCCTGGACTTTACAAATTCACGGCACCTGCAAATCGAACCGATCTTCACATCGAGATGGATCTCGTCGAAGAATTTGCGCGGCTGAACGGATACGACAAGCTTCCCGAATCGTTACCGGCAGGAAGTTTTAGTCCGGCGACGCATGATTTCTTGGCGTTGGCGCAAATGCGCGCGCGCCGCCTGTTATCGGGCCTTGGCTGTGTCGAAGCCGTCAATTATGCGTTCACGAACGACAAGCAGCAGTCAGAATTCTTAGGCGACGTTTCAAAGATTCGTGAAGCGGGCCTTTTTATCTCA
Organism: Pseudobdellovibrionaceae bacterium; assembly: GCA_022843085.1. Classification (GTDB taxonomy): domain Bacteria; phylum Bdellovibrionota; class Bdellovibrionia; order Bdellovibrionales; family JAMPXM01. The sequence continues at coordinate 1,950 of JALHOI010000271.1, read as the reverse complement.
AGTGACGACGTTCGCATCGTGAATCCGCTGAGCGAAGACATCAATGTGATGCGCCGATCGATTGTTCCGTCGCTGTGGCGAAACGCGGTTTCAAATTTTCGTTCAGGCAGCCAAACGGGCCGACTTTTTGAGCTCGGAGTTTCGTCGCACAAAACCTCGGCCGCACGTGTCGAACGATATCCGGGTACGCTTTACGGCGAAGAAGCTCGTCTCGGATTTTGTTTTTGGGGCGGGGACGCTGATCTCTGGGGCCGCAAAGAAGCTCCTGAGATCACGATGGTTTTAAAAGGCGTCATTGAAGCCTCTCTCGACCTCTACGGAGTCGGCGACGTGAAAGTCGAAGCGTTTAAAGACGGCCAAGCACCGACGTTTCTTCATCCAGGAAAATGCGCAAAGATTGTGGTTCAAGGTGCAGCTGTCGGATTTATCGGCGCGCTTCATCCGTCGAAAGTGGCGGCAGAAAAAGTTCGGGTCGGTGTCGCCGTCGGTGAGCTCTCGTTTGAGAGGCTGATGACGATGGCAAAAACGCCTTATTTCGCTTCGCTATCAAACTTTCCCGCGATCGAACGCGATGTCGCTTTTGTCATCGAGAAACAAACTGCAGCCGGCGAGATTCTTACGACTCTCGAGACTTCAGCTCGCATGCTTGAGGCCGAAGGCAAGCTTTTGCGCGATTTAAGAATTTTCGACGTTTTTGAGGGCGCAAGCTTAGGCGCGGGAAAACGCTCGGTCGCTGTTCGAATGGTGTTCCAAAGTTTAGAGGCGACGCTTGAAGACGAGACAGTGAATAACTTGAAAAGCAAGCTGGTCGATGCGGTTTGTCAGAAACTCGGAGCCTCGGTTCGCGGGTAAAATCAAGAGCTTAGAGGTCGGCTATCCGCTGCCGACGCTGTTTTTCTTGGTGACACGCGCCTGAGATTGGCGAATTCTTTTAACCGAGGGACTTATGCCTAAGGACAGCATCGACAAAGATTCGACAGAAGATTCAGGCGAAGCGAGCGGTCGTAAAGGGCGCGAGGTAAGTCAATCGACGATGACCAAGGCGGACATTGTCGAGAAAGTTTATTCGAAGATCGGCTTTTCAAAAAAAGAAGCATCCGAGCTTGTCGAAATGGTTTTTTCGACACTCAAAGATGTTCTTCACAAAGGCGACAAAGTTAAAATTTCGGGTTTCGGGAACTTCGTCGTTCGCGAAAAAAATGAGCGCGTCGGGCGCAACCCTCAAACAGGCGAACAAATTAAAATTAGCGCTCGGCGTGTGCTCACTTTTCGACCGTCACAGGTTTTAAAAGCGATGCTGAACGGCGAGGACACCACAGGTCTTCAAGACGAAGATTAGTTTTTTTGGAGCAAATGTGAGTACTGAGGTGACCATGGATCAGGTGCTACCCCAAGCCGAGCCGCAACTTGAACCGCGGCTCGAAAGTGCAGCCGCAGCTCAGGTAGGACCTACCACTGCGCTGCAACCCGAGCCGCCTACAACCGATGAAATTCAGATGCTCCCTCTTGAGCTTTCGAACCTTGATTTTGTCGAAGTCGAACCCAGCCAAGCCTTGAATGAAAGTCTTGAAGCAATTCCTGACCGAATGGCCTTTAAGATCGGCACAGCCGCTGATCTTGTGGGCGTCAAAACTTACGTGTTGCGATTTTGGGAGACCGAGTTTGAAGCACTTCGGCCGAAGAAGAGTCGAAAAGGGCAGCGCGCTTATTCACGGCGTGATATTGAAACCGCGCTGATCATAAAAAAGTTGCTCTATGAAGACAGATTTTCGATTGAAGGAGCCCGTGCCCGCCTTCGCGAACTTCGTTCGAAAGTGAAAGAAGAGCGCGGCGTTCTGCATCAGCTCAGTGAGAAACGCTCTGAAGCTTTGAGTGAGCTTCAGCTTGTAAAGGCAGAGCTCACTCGCTTTCGCGCTTTGCTAGCCTAGGCAAATGGGTCATTAAAGATTT
>JALHOI010000270.1 GCA_022843085.1 Pseudobdellovibrionaceae bacterium | reverse complement strand
AAAAGCGAGATAAACCCATCGCCGAGAAACTTCATTTCAACTGCGAACTCTGGCCGCACCACGCCGAGCAATACACCCAAGCCAATTCCAACCAGCACTTGAAAATAGAGGCTCTTCAAAATTCTCATGCGACAAGACTTGCACAAATCGGTTCGCAATCAACAGCTGATTCAAAAGATCGCGGTCCACCGACGATCGAAGATTACCGGCCGTTGAGATGACGAATTTTTACTTTACATAGATTTTCTAAATGAGGACTAAGCTTTGGCTGAGACTCTTCCGCTCGACTGTGCTACCGATCTCGGCACGTCACTTTTTTTAACTTCTTTTAACAAGTGGGTTTGATGAGGACTTCGTTGATTATGTTGAGCCTGATCGTAGGTGCCGAAGAGGTGGATCGATCTCGGCGTGGAAAGAAACAATGAAGGCTAAAAATGTTCTGGGTCACGAACTGAAACCGGTCGGAGGCGAGTTCCCTATGGGCTTCTACAGAGATGGCTTCTGCCATACAGGACCAAACGACAAGGGGGTTCATGTTATTGCGGCCACAATGACGAAGGAATTTCTCGACTACTCAAGATCCAAAGGCAACGACTTGATGACGCCAATTCCTGGCAGCAAATTTCCAGGCTTAAAGCCGGGCGACAAGTGGTGCTTGTGTGCGGCTCGCTGGAAAGAAGCTCATGATGCCGGTGTCGCCCCGAAAGTGATTCTTGAGGCGACTCACGAACGCGCGCTTGAATTTGTGACACTCGATCAACTCAAAACTCAATGAGAGACCACACTTAACTGTCAACTTCTTCACGCGCAAAGTTTGCTGGCCGGTCAACGTCACCTGGACTTGGAAGAGTAGGTTCTTTTGATGAGATTTAACCATGACGACGAATTTTCTGTTCGAACTCCTCGGATTATCGCTTGCAGCTACTTGCTGATTTTCATCTGGTCAATCGCCTGTTACGATCTCACTCATGACAAAGAACACCTTCTACCTGGTCTGCCTGACTCTTTTGCTCGGCTTCGGCCTTACCAGTTGCCAGTGCTCGCGGAGCATGAAGTGTTCTTCGCTGAGTTCAAGTCGCGAAGCGTGTCTACAGGACGACGACTTTCAGCCTCTGACTTACCCAACGTGTTCGGGGCCTAGCTGTCAGACGACGTACTGCCGGCCGAGTCTTGAGCAGAACGCGTGTGTTCTCGAGACCGACCTCGTTCGCAGCACGTGCCCTCGCGATTCACGTATTTTCGTGCGTGCCTCTGTTCCTGAGGATATCGCGACGTACAAGTGGGCTTTTGACAAACTGTCGCCGTTTGCGCAGACACTTGCGGGAAAGAAGATTTCAAAATCCGATTTCGATCAGCTGACGCCTCAGGACGGTCGCACCCTCTGCGGTGCCTTTCCGAAAGAGAGCTGCGAGCTTGCGTGGGATGAGAAAACAGAAAGTGCGCAGTGCATGACCGGCCCTATCGACTGTGCAGCGTGCAACTTTGTTAACCCCAATTTTAAGTGCGGCGCCAAGAACAAGTGCAACGGAGTTATCTGCCTGTAATTCTATCTGTGTTTCAGAGGCTCCTGCGTGAGGAAATCTGCAGCAGAATTCCGTGAAAGATCCAATTGACGATTGAGCCCACGAATTGTTGTTACTCGCTCTGGTTCCGTATCAAATCAAATCTATTTAGAAATGTCCCGGAGCCCCGTGAATTTTGCCAGTAACCAAATGAGCCCTGTTGTTCCGAAAGCGATCGCGACACTCGTTGTTGCCACGCCGCCATAACCCCGTTCAGCGGGATCTAGGAACGGGTATGGATACCAACCAACGAAATGGCCCCGAATCAAACTGTAAGCGACATAAGCGGCGGGAACCACGATCCACACCAAAGCACGCCTAAAGCTAATGCGGAACTTTGGCAGATCCACAAACCAATCGAGCGTAACGAAAATAGGCATAATATAATGAAGAACCGCATTATCCCAGGGAACTGCTGTCAGCTGGGCGTCAATGCCTGCGAGCAAAAGCGAAAAAACAATACCGACAACGATCATAGTCAGGGTGGATAAACCACGAAGCATGGCCAATCTCTCTTTTGGCTTTTCACTGCCCGCAGCTAAAGCGCTCAGTATCAGAACAATGACGGCTAACAAATTGGACTCAACCGTGAAGTAACTGAAAAAATTAGCGGGCACAAATGCATTGCGCTCACTCAAAGTTGCGATCTCCGTGACCACTGCGCTAAATCCGAGTAGCGCGAAAGAGATTCTGATACCTGCAAGCAGTTGTCTTCTATTCTCAAACATATTCGCATTGTATCGCGGCAAGCACCTCAGAGTCTAGCGTGTCGATATTTCGGATTGAGGTTCAAATTGTGGTTGGACTGAATCTGAAGCGATTGAATCTCGAGTTCATTCTTCGCCCCTCCGCTTTCGACCAAACAACGAAGCTCGAAAAGTTAATCTTAAAGGATCATATTCTGATTTCCACGCAACCGCCTTGCAGCTCAAATAAATCTTGCCTCAATGTGAAATCGTCGTCGGCAATCAATTCAGTTGAGCCGACATCGTGCTGGTGCAGCCGCTGGACAGGGTCGACACGGCGGACGCCGTGCGTGCGGCGAATCTGGCATATTTCTGGAGTAAATATGAAATTGTATTCGTGACCGGCATCTGAGGCGACCGCGCCTTTTCAAAAAGCGAAGGGTTACAAAATCTCTATAAAAAACTTGTTAAACAACTCGGATCATTAAAGTATCGGGGCTTTTGAGAAAGGTTAGATAATGCTAGATCATTTTGGTTTTGTTGTAAAAGATTTGAATCGAGCCGCGGTTTTTTATGAAAATTGCCTTGCACCTATCGGTCTAAAAATTATCGAGCGTCACGACTACGGAGCAGTAATTTTCGCTCGCTCTGAGAAAGACAAATTTCCATTTATCTGGATTGGAAGCGCAAAACCCGACTTCTGGGGAGCGAATCATCAAATTTCTGCCAGTCCAATTCATCTTTGCTTCAAGGCTAACACTATGGACGCAGTCGATCGCTTTTATCATGCAGCGATGAAGTTTGGGGGAACAGACAATGGAATGCCTGGAGAACGTGGTTCAAATTACTATGCCGCTTACGTTATTGACCCAGACGGAAACAATATCGAAGCGAGCTTCAGAAAGTAAAGTGACAGTCCGCCATTACTTCTTAGATGTGAAGACTTTGATGCATGCGTCTCCGCCGCCTTTTACGGTAGTATAAAAAAATGGAAATCGATCTTCGACACGCACGCCGTTTCATTCTCGGAAGGCAGGGCCTCTGGCCCGGTCGGCGCTATTCCGGGTTGAACGGGGTTGAACATGCGATCAACGACCTCGAGCAACTTCAGCTCGACCCGCTCAACATCGTCGGTCGCGCCCACGATTTGATTCTCCAATCGCGCGTGGTCGATTATCGGTCCGGATTTCTAGAGCGGGTCGCCTATCAAGAGCGGAAGTTTTTTGATTGGGGCTTTTGGTTAGCGATGAGGCCGATGCACGAACTGCCATATTGGCGCCGAGTTATGGAGCGCGCCTCACGTCGCCCGCGGATGGTAGCATTCAAGCGCGATCACGCGACTGCGATTGCGCACGTCCGAAAAGAAATTAGAAAGCGTGGTCCGCTTGGCAATCGCGACTTCGAGAGTCTTCGTACCCTCGGAGCTCGCGACTACCGGGGTGGAAAGGACACGGCTCTTGCTCTCTACTATCTCTGGATTCGGGGCGAGATCTTCACACACCACCGAAGAAATTTTGAACGCGTCTACGACTTTGCCGAAAACGTCGTGCCAGAAAAATTTAGGGATCGCGCTTCGGATGCGGAATCTACTTCGTACTTGATTCAGAAACAGATCGCAGTGCAAGGAATCGGGTCGCTGACCGCGATCAAATGGGTTCTCTTTCGTGAGTTTTCGCCAGCCCAGACGAACAGATTCTTGCTAGATCTTCAAAAAAAGAACCTACTCTTACCCGTTAAGATTCAAGGCGAACGAAAGCCGCTTTGGATCTTAGAGCGCGACTCTGAAAACCTCGCAGAGATCGTTCGCGGCGGAGTTCCCTCAGATTGGGCTGCGAGGACTGCCGTTTCAGGAACAGAAGAAGTCACATTTCTATCTCCCCTCGATCAAGTTACGGGACGCGGTCGCGCGAAAAAACTTTTCGGATTCGACTACGTCTGGGAAGTCTATAAACCCTTAGAAAAACGAACGTGGGGTTACTATGTGCTTCCTCTATTGTGGGGTGACTCGCTCGTCGGAAGATTAGAGCCGGTTCTGGACAAAGAAACGGGACGTCTAAATATTCGCGGTTTCTGGCTTGAAGACGCGAAACTCGCAAAAAACCCAGCTTTTAAACGCGCGCTTCAGGCGGGGCTTGCTCGTTTCGAACGATTTCTCATGGCAGAACCCGGAAACATTTCTGGACCAGGCGGTCTTATTCTGAAGAAACTCGTCGGCAGCACAACGTGATCAGCCTTCGCGAACGGCCGCGGCGATCCGGTTTTTTTTAAAAGTTCTTTACATTTCTTTGTATTTGAAAATAAACTGAAGCACCGGTTAAAGCTGGAGAAGGAGGCCATAGTGATAGATCAAACGATTATTATTGATATCACGACGATTCGTGGACTCCTTCCACTCACCGTCTGCTGATCGAGCAGATCAAGCGGTCAGCGAAGCCACCCCACTGTAAATCCTGTCGCACGAACACAAATTAATTTTCAGCACTTATCTTTCCGTTTTCGGTTGAGGAGCTTTTTATGCGCTGGCTAAAGCGCGCTTTTGAATTGGTTTTTTTCGCACACATGACTTCAATTTTACGCTTAGGCAAAGAGCGCGGCTTGCAAGCTGATGATCTGCCAGCACTTCCCAAAGCTCTAGACCCCGAGACGATCGTCTTTGATGAATCTAGAGTCGACTGGACCAGCGGCCGGCATTTGATCAATTCGTTG
>JALHOI010000269.1 GCA_022843085.1 Pseudobdellovibrionaceae bacterium | reverse complement strand
TTCGAAGTGTGATCAAAATCGTCGTCCGTCAAACTAAATTCTGGAAGTTCCTCTGAAGGTTCTTCATTTCGGACCTTCGTTTTTTTAGGGGTGATCGGAATGATTTCGGTCGTGTCGGTGGTCAAGTTGTGGCTTGCCGACAGATCGAGTTCGAATCGCCCTGGTACCGTGTTCGCAAGGGGTTCGTTGCGGATTGCGAGACGCGGAGGAGGAGCGAGATCTGGAAGCTGCGGTGGCGGAGGTTCGAAGATGGGCTGTTCAACTCCAAAGTCAGGAGTCATTTCGTCAACTGCGAGTGATTCATCTGGCTTCAGGGGAGCGAGCCGATACTTGTCTAGAGATTTATTGGCCCATTGATCAGCATCGGCATCGTCGTCATCATCGGTAAGCGACAAAGCGGCACCGAGTGTCGAGCCGATTGAAAGCGGAGCCGGCGAGGGCTCGGCTTGGGGAAGCTTGAGTGGCTGAAAAGCTTCGCTGTCTGCATCGTCGTCATCATCGGAAAGCGAAAGCGGCGCGAGATCAAGTGGCTCAAAGCTTTCCATATTCCAGTTGCGACTATTTGAATTGCCTTTGTCGGAACTTGTTGAAGTATCGCGATGAGCAGGTTGACCCTCGAGATGCAAGTCAGGCAGGGCGCCAAGCGGAGCAGGCCGATCGGGAATTGCCGGAGTCGGTGTGAAATCTGATCGACCGGTTGACATCGGCTCGGTCGCTTTATCGACAGGTGCGGGTGGGCGAACTGGCGGCGCGGGTTTTGATGCCTCTGATTTGTGGGACGAACCAAGACTTGTCCCAAACGGGTTCGAAGTCGGAGCCGCGCGAGGAGGGCTCGCGAGTGGGGGAGGCATTTTCGGCTTCGCGGCTGCCGCTTGATGAGCGACCGGCTGAGCTAGAGGAACTTGGGGCGGGGCTTGAGCGGGCTCGCTTTTCATTGAAGCTGTCGTCGACGTTGGGTACTCAAGAAAATGCGCCAAGCGCTGCGAACGCGTTCGTGGAACAAGCTCTAAAACCAGCCGCCGTAGCGCTTCGACCTCAAACGGCTTTTCCAGTCGTCCATCAGCTCCACAAGCATCAACTTGGCGTTGATCGAGCTCCATGAAAGAGCTCCACATCAACACGACTGGAATCGCGGCCGTCGTTGGATCTTTCTTGAGGTCGCCGCACACCTCGTAACCGGATCGCTTCTGCAAAAGAATGTCGGCAAAGACGAGATCTGGCTGAAAGCTCTTTGAAACTTCGAGCACGTCGAGGCCGACAGGAACCGCCTTCACTTCAACCGCGAAATCTTGGAGAGCCAGCTGAATCACTTTTTTGATCGTGACGCTTTCGTCGGCGAGTAAGACGCGCAATGCCATACTCGAAGTCAAACCTTCTGCTCGAAAGCTGTCAAGCGCCGGGGCAACTTCTGGCTCGGCGACGTCAACAAGCTTTCGCGGTGACGAATGGCTTGGTGCGCCGTAGGGTAGCGAGATGGTCGGCATTATTGATCGTTACATCGCCAAGCTTTTTCTGGGTTTCTTCGTCGGCGGTCTTGTCGTTTTCGTCACGCTGTTTGTCACCGTCGACTTCATGTCGAATTATGTTCGAAGCGATGCTCCGTTTCAGTCCATCGTATCTTTCTATCTGCTCTCGCTTCCGGCGTTGATTTACCAGATGATGCCGGTCGCCTGTTTGATGGGGGTTGTTTTCACGCTGGGATCACTTGGAAAGACGAATGAGCTCGTTGCGCTTTTCGCAAGCGGAATGAGCCTGGCACGTGTGAGTCTGCCGATTCTCTCGCTTGTGGTGCTTATATCTTCGGTCTCGTTTTTCCTCAACGATCGTGTTGTGCCGATTCTAAATCAGAAAAAAAATTACGTTCGTTACGTCGAAATCGAAAAAAAACCTGGTCTCTATTCAACTGTGAAGACAGACAGGATTTGGTACCGTTCAGGAGATGCACTCTACAACATCAAAACTTTGTCGCAGGACACGGCGACTGCAAATGGTCTTACGATGTACCAATTCGATAGCTCGTGGAGGCTTGCGCAGATGATCACTGCGCGCGCCGTCAAGCTGAATGGAACCACTTGGGATCTTTCCGAAGGCACTGTCACAATTTTTCCTGCCGAATCTAATGTGCCGAAGAGTCAGGCTTTTAAAGAAAAGCGAATTACGGTCGCAGAAGATGCGAAAGACCTGCAGTCGAGTGGGCAAACGACCGAATCTCTTTCACTGAAAGAACTCAGCCACTTCATTAAGCGCAACAAAGAGTCAGGCCTCGACACTCTCCGCTATGAGGTCGACTATCACGCGAAATTCAGCTTTGCTCTCGCAGCTTTTGTGATGGCGCTCATTGGCATTCCTTTTTCAGTAGGCAAGGCTCGGTCAGGTTCGGCCGCATTTGGAGCTGGCGTGACGATTGGGCTCGCATTCGCCTATTGGGCTTTTTACAGTTCGGGTCTGACTTTAGGAAAATATGGAGCTCTTCCGCCCGTCGTAGCCGCGTGGGCTCCGAATGTCGCGATGGCCGCGTTTGCGATCTTTGCCCTCGTCCGTATGCGCCGCTAGGGCTGGGCCGGGGGGTACCTGCTTCCCAATTTTGGGAAGCAGGTACCCCAGCACCCCAGCGCCGGTTGCCAAAACGGCGACCGGCGCGTAAACTAAAGAGGTGAAACTTGAAGTGCTGCGCTATCCAGATCCGCGTCTGAGAAAAAAGGGTTTATCGGTTACGACCGTGACTGATGAACACCGGACCCTCGTCAAAAACATGATCGAGACCATGTACGAAGAAAACGGGATCGGACTGGCGGCTCCGCAGGTTGGAGAAAGCCTGCGGCTTCTTGTCATCGACACCCGACCGACCGACGAAGACGATAAGCCGACCACCGAAGGCCTCACGGAGCTTGAAAAACAAGTTCAGCAGCCCATTGCGATCTTTAATCCTGAAATTGTCGAGCAGCGAGACTTAACAGATTACGAAGAAGGCTGCCTCAGCGTTCCTGGTTTTTTCGAAACCGTTGAGCGGGCCCAGTACGTCGAGGTCAAAGGTCTCGACGAACACGGTAAAGAGATTCGGATTAAAACTGATGGCCTTCTAGCAATATGCCTTCAACACGAAATGGATCATCTCGAAGGCAAACTTTTCATCGACCGACTAAGTTTCCTAAAGTCGAACAAGATCAAAAATAAGATAAAAAAGACCGGTTACCCCGATCCCGAAGAAGTCGCCGAAGAACGAGCCAAGGTTCGCGAACTGCGCGCGGAACGCGCGAAAACGCAGTCGGTCGCGGAACGCGCGAAAACGCAGCCCGCTGCACCGAAAAAATGAGCAAAGTTCGGATCTTGTTCATGGGCACGCCCGACTTCGCTCGCATCGCACTCGAAGCGCTTTTGGCAGACTCGCACTTTGATGTCGTCGCCGTTGTAAGTCAGCCGGACCGACCCGCTGGTCGAAAAATGAGGCTTACGCCATCGCCTGTCAGGCGAGTCGCAATTGAAAAAGGTTTGAAGGTTTTTACTCCCGAGACTGTCAATGACGAAGAATTTCGACGCGAAATCGCATCGCTCGCGATTGAAAGCGCAGTTGTCGTTGCCTTTGGTCAGCTGCTTTCGGACGAATTTCTTGCGCTGTTTCCGAAAAAAGCAGTGAACGTACATGGTTCACTTCTTCCGAAGTGGCGGGGTGCCGCGCCCATTCAGCGGTCGCTGATGGCGGGCGATAGTGAAACGGGAGTCGCCCTGCAGATTATCGTCAAAAAACTCGATGCGGGTCCTGTTCTTGGTGTCCGTCGGCTTAAACTCTCGGACCATGATAAAGCGACCGACGTCTACCCTGCGCTCGCGAAGCTGGGGTCTGAGCTTCTAGCAGTCGAGTACATGGATTACCTGAGAGGAAATTTGACGCCGATCGAACAAGATGACCGTGGGGTCACGATCGCCACGAAGATAAAAAAGTCTGAGGCGGCTATCGATTGGAAAAAGTCGGCGCGTGAAATTCTAAATCTGACTCGAGGGCTTGCTCTTGGGCCGATTCCGTACGCACGCCGAGCAGACGGGGCGACGATTAAGGTTCACACGGTGACCGTTGTCGATGAGGACCGTATCGGCGTACCCGGCACCGTTCGCGGCGCGAGCGACTCTGGCATTGAGGTTCAGTGCGGACATGGAGTGTTGTTGCTGACAGAGCTTCAGCCCGATTCGCGCTCGCGTATGCCGGCCAAAGAGTACCTGAAAGGTTACCCGTTTGTAGCCGGCGAAATTTTGAAAGATGGAGCATCAACATGAAGTACCAAGGACCATGGCCGCGAGAGGCGAAACTTGGTGGAGTCTTGCTTGCGCCATCAATTTTGAGTTCGGATTTCGCTCACCTCGCAAGCGAAGTTGCGTCGGTTGAATCTCATGGCGCCGATTGGGTTCACGTCGACGTGATGGACAATCATTTCGTACCGAACTTAACTCTCGGTGCGCCCATCGTCGCGTCGCTTCGGCGCCATACGAAAATGCCACTAGATTGCCACCTCATGGTTGAAAATCCGGAAAAGTTGATACCGGATTTTTTAAAGGCCGGTGCCGATGGAATCACAATTCACGTTGAAAGCACGAAAGATGTCGCCTCATGCCTTCGGTCAATTCGAGAGGGTGGTGCAAGGTGTGGCATCACGCTACGGCCCCACACGAAGCTCGGTGAAATTTTACCGTTTCTTGATCAGGTCGACCTTGTCTTGGTGATGACTGTTGAGCCAGGCTTCGGGGGGCAGAGTTTCATGCACAACCAGGTCGAAAAAATTAAATCTCTTCGCGAAACAATTGATCAAAGAAATCTTAAGGTCGTTATACAGGTCGACGGCGGTGTGAACGAGGCGACGCGTGTTTATGTCGAGGGCGTCGACTGCATCGTCGCCGGCAGCGCGGTGTTCGGAGCCTCCAACCGTGCGGCAGCGCTGAAAGCCTTAAGCTAAGTTCTTCGGTCGACATTTA
>JALHOI010000268.1 GCA_022843085.1 Pseudobdellovibrionaceae bacterium | reverse complement strand
GACGAATGTCCCGGACTTGTCACGCATGACCTCAAGCTCAAACTCTTTATAGCCGAGAATACTCTCTTCGACTTGAACTTCCGAAGTCGGACTTTCTTTCAGCGCCTTGGTGATCATGCGCTCGTACTCTTCGGGGGTGTAGGCGACGCCGCCTCCCCCGCCACCAAGCGTGTAATTGGGACGAAGGATCAGCGGGAATCCCAAAGTTTTCGCTGCATCCATGGCTTCTGAGTAGCTACGCACCATCTCGCTTTTCGGATATTTCGCGCCGACCTTGTCGAGAATCTTTCTGAAGATTTCGCGGTCTTCGGCTGCACGGATGACCGCGGGATCCGCGCCGAGCAGCCGCACGCCGTAACGCTCAAGTACACCTTGGTCGGCCAACTGAAGCGCAAGGTTTAGCGCCGTCTGACCCCCGAGCGTCGGAATGACCGCATCGGGTCTTTCTCGTTCAATAATTTTTTCGACAAACGGAACAGTCAGAGGTTCGATGTAAACACGGGTCGAGATTTCTGGATCGGTCATGATCGTTGCGGGATTCGAATTCACCAGAATGACTTCAAGCCCCTCAGCCATCAGAGCTTTGCAAGCCTGCGTTCCTGAATAGTCGAACTCGCAGGCCTGGCCGATCACGATGGGACCGCTTCCAAGGATTAAAACTTTTCGAACGTCTGACATACGAGGCACGTTAAAACCTCACCTTTTTCTCGTTGGTATAAATGTACTCTAGTTTCAGGTGCCGAAACTGTTCGTATTTATAACGCATCTTCATAAGCTTTAAGAGAAACGCCTCGATCGCCGCGTGATTTTCAGCCTCATCTTCGATGTCCTGCAGCTTTTTGACTTCTTCATCAATAAAGCTTCGCGCCTCGTTTGGATGGAAGCAAAATGATCGCGCAAATACAAAATCTTCGCCAAAAGGTATGAGTCTCGCCTCGAAGATCTCGTCGCGCGAGAAGCCAATGTTCACTTGTGATTCTCGAAGAACGATTTCTTTATCGAGAACGAGGTCTTTTACGAAAATATCGCGACCTCGCAATCGTAAAAATTCGAACAAGCTATGCTTCGCCTCCGACAAGTTTTCGAAAAGAAGTCGCTCGGAACATGTCATCTTGAATTCGTCAATTTCGAGCGCGAACTGAGCAGGCGTCACGGATCGCCCAATCAGTTTGCGAGAGAACAGGTACCAATCGAGGAACTGCGTCATGCGCATTTCAAAATGGTCAGTCTGCTCGTCCATAATGCCGGCATCCTGGAAAAAACTTTTCTTAGCTGTCGCGACTTCAGCCCGCCACGCATCACCGGTGAAATACACGATGAGACGGTCGATCAGAGGTTCGAAATTCACGAGCACATGGTCGCTGCGTTCTTGGTAGGGAGACTCTTTCGGGCGAACTTCGTTCGTACTCATTTTTTCAACCGATCTGTGAAGTAATCGAACAATCGAGACGCCTCATGGGGGCCAGGATGACTTTCGGGGTGGTATTGAACGGCAAAACACATCCGGTCAGTACATTCGAAGCCTGCAACGGAACCATCATTCAAGTTGATGTGAGTGACTCTTGCATCGGCTGGCAGAGATGCCGCGTCGACCGAATAACCATGATTCTGCGATGTCACGTAAACGGTGTTCAGTAGGTCGTCGCGTACTGGGTGATTGCTACCCCGATGCCCGAATTTCAGTTTGTAGGTTTTTGCACCAAGTGCGAGCGCCATGATTTGGTTTCCCATACAGATGCCGAACATCGGCTTCCAACCAATCAAGTTGCGAACCGTCTCAACCGCCACTTTCACATCGGTCGGGTTTCCCGGACCGTTTGTCAGCATCACCCCATCGGGATTCCAGTTTCGCACGTCGGCCGCTGAAACCCGCGAAGGAAAAATCGCGATTTCTGATGCGCGCGCCGAAAGCTCGCGAAGAATGTTTTCTTTCGATCCGAAATCGAGAACAGCGATACGAGGCCCCTCGGGCTTCGTGCCTCGCCGAATTTCAACTTCTTTTCGCGACGTCGCGTAGACCCAGTCGAGATCTTCTTTCTTTTTTGCCGCGATCAGTGGTTTGGCGAGTTCCGTAGCCTGGGCTTCGGTTTCAGCACGCACGATGGCTCCCCACGGAGTTCCGCCCTCACGAAGGCGCATCACAATTTCGCGTGTGTCGAGGTCGCTCAAAATCGGAATACCTGCTTCAGCAAGCTGACGACGCCACGAAGAGTCCCGTTCGGATTCTTGAATTTCAAGACTAACAAAACCATCAATCCACATCTTCCGAGATTCCCAGGTGGCTCGATTGACACCGTAATTTCCCTGCATTGGGGCTGTCATCACCATGATCTGGCCAAAATATGAGGGGTCAGTCGCGATTTCTTCGTACCCAGAGTGAGATGTATTAAAAACAACTTCACCCGCACGTGCGGTACCACCGCGAAACTGGCCCTCGTAACATTCGCCTGACTCAAGAACGAGAAAACCCCGACTCATCTCAGAATTCCTTTCGGGAAATCAGTGACCTAAAATCATCGCAAGTAGCGCCGCACGAATCGTCACGCCGTTCGTGACTTGTTGTAAAACTCGGCTGCGAGGATCATCAATCACCTCAGGCGCAAATTCGACGCCGTGATTTATGGGACCTGGATGAAGAATGATCGCATCGTCTCGAAGAAGCTTTAACCGCTTCACTGTCAGACCAAAGCGAGCCAAGTAGTCGGCGGCATCAAGTTCTTTGGTCTCATGCCGTTCGAGTTGAACTCGTAGACCCATACACGCGTCAGCCCACGGGAGTGCGTCTTCAAGCGATTTAAATGCTCGGATGCCGTATTCGCCCATGAGGCCGCCTTCGCTGCGTTCCGACGGAAGAAGGCTTTCGGGGCCGAAAACGCCGACTTCAGCGCCGAGCTTTGTCAAGACATCGAAATTGGAACGCGCAACCCGGCTATGCAGAACATCTCCAAAAATCAAAATGCGTTTTGCTCGAAGGGATCCCCACTCTTGCCGAAGGGTATACGCATCGAGCAACCCCTGCGTTGGATGCGCCATCGTGCCGCTCCCCGCGTTGAGGACAGGAATATCAAGCCGCGGCAAAAGCGAGTCGAGTTCGCGCGACGTTCCGTATCTGACGACCAGTACATCAGGCTTCATCGCCGCGAAATTTAAAACTGTATCGGTCATTGTCTCGCCCTTCGAAAGCGAGGATCCGGCCGAAAGCTCCATCGTCAGAACTTGTAATCCAAGCCTGTAGGCCGCCATTTGAAAACTCATGCGAGTGCGGGTACTCGGTTCGAAAAACAAGCAACAAACAACCGGACCTTTAAGATTCGCGCGAAGTTCTGACGCTTCTTTCGGGGTTGAGAGGCGAAGCGCTCTCGACAACAAATCAGCTTTCAAAAAGATTTCGTCGATTTCTTCGGCAGAGAGAGTTCGGGTATCGAGAAGTGAACGACCCAGCAGCGACATTAGGCTGGATGGTAATTCCCGCAGGCAAATGCGGTCAAGAAATCCACTCGCACAATAGCGTTTACTCGATCGATTTAAAAACGCGTTCGGTGCGAACTCGTGAACTCGGCGCCGCGTGCTCATCAACTTCAAGTGAGAAGGCGACAAACGCAGCGCGTGCGAGGATGCGAGACATGGGGACTGGCCCCCAATGGCGAGAATCGAAACTGTCAGTCCTCAAATCGCCGAGTAAAAAAACATGCCCGGGAGGCACGACGACAGGCGCCAAAAAGTCTGGCTCTTCAGAAGCCTTTCGCCTCATGACTCGATGAGTCGAGTCGCCCGCCAACTCTTCCGACAGAATCCACTCGTCGTTTTCAGTTCGACTGCGTGAAGATTGGACTTCGTTGACATAAAGAAGACCCGCACGAATTTCTACGCGGTCTCCGGAAACAGCCACCACGCGTTTAATGTAGATCGCGTTGTCATCTGCGAGCTCGAAGACAACGACATCACCGCGCTCGGGTTCGCGCGGGCTGAAGCGATTTGAGAAAAATGGCACTGAAATTCCAAACGCTGTTTTATTTGCGACGATGAAATCGCCAGGCAGCAGCGTCGGCATCATGGACTCGGTCGGAACCCGATAGAAACCAATCAGAAAAGTACGAATGACGACAGCGACAAGAACGGCCGCAAAAAGCGCTTCGAGAAATTCAACGAGGAACATTTTTTTTAGTTTGCGGTAAAGCGCCGCTCGTCGTGAAGACGGCTTCACTTCAAGACCTCATCAAAACCTTGAAACATTCGACTGAACCTGATGGAGGTCGGATCACAAAGACGCGGCATTCCGGATACCGACCGTTCGCAACTTAGCCAGATACCTAAAGCCTGGCCCAACATCGCTGTTCGCGACACCGTCCCCCAGACGCGGCTGTCAGACGATTCGTGGCGATTGTCGCCAAACATCACCAGGTGATTCTCGGGAACGGTCACTGCGTAAACGACCGGATCAACATCAAGATCGCTGAGTTCTTTCGACGCCTTTATGGCATGGGTACGCTGCCCATCAGCGCATGACTCTTCGAATTCGATCGAATCTTCTGTCTCGCGAATTTTCTTCGTCGAAAGGATTTGGTCGTTGATTCGAACGCGCCCGCTTTCGAGAAGTTCGACTCTTTCGCCCGGCAATCCCATGACTCGTTTGACAAGAAAAATGCCTGATTCGGTCTGCGATCGAAACACGGCGATATCGCAGCGCTTTGGCAGATCGCGCTCGAACAGCCAGGTTGATGAAAACGGCAAGCGAAGACCGTACGCAAACTTGTTGACGTAGATAAAATCCAAAATTTTTAAAGTCGGTATCATACTGCCAGACGGAATGACGTAGGGCTCAAACACAATCCACCGAAAGGTCAGAAGGACAGCGATTGAAAAGACAAGCGAAGAGATCGCTTGTCGCCAGGTTCCTTGTCGGCTAACTAATTCACCGTATGCAGCAAGCGACTCCACCGGATGGTGCTCGGATCGCAGAGGAATTTAGCA
>JALHOI010000267.1:2306-5006 GCA_022843085.1 Pseudobdellovibrionaceae bacterium | reverse complement strand
ATCATTGTTTGTCGCCCATCAAAACCGGCACCGATAATTTCGACCTTGCTCGGCTTTCCTAAAGCCGAATCCTGTTGAAATATGGCGGGGTGAAAAACCACTTCGAGATGCTAACATCTTATCTGCCATTTACGCTATTGGTACCCTCGAATTTTCTGCTCGCAGCGCTTGTGCTGACAGTTGTTGTCGCAGCTCGCTATTTTCTTATGGTCGGCCTCGCGTGGCTTGCGCTTTACCGTTCGACGCCTGGCTCATGGAAATCTCGACAAATTTATCAGCATCTGCCCCCTCGATCGATTCAGCTCTTCGAGATTCGAACCTCTCTGATAAGTTCGATAATTTTTGGATTCAGCGGCGTGTTGATTGGACTCTTCTGGGAACTTGGCTGGGCTCGCCTTTATCTCGACTTCGAAGCGTTCGGGTGGACTTACCTCTTCGTGAGCTTCTTTATTCTGGCCGCTGTTCATGAAATTTATTTCTACTTCACCCACCGCATGCTTCACGAACCATGGGCGTACCGAAGATTTCATGCAGTCCACCACAAAAGCCTCGAGCCCTCACCGTGGGCTTCGTTCTCATTTCATCCGGTTGAAGCCCTCATCCAGGCAGCCTTTCTTCCACTTATCGTGCTCGCGGTTCCGGTTCACCCGGTTGTTCTCATCGCGTACCTTACTGTTATGACCATCTCGGCGATCATCAACCATCTCGGATTTGAGGTTTTGCCGAGATCAGCATTCGGCATGTACCTGCAGCGGTGGATCATCACGGGAACTCATCACTCGGACCACCACCGGTTTTTTAAATCGAACTTTGGCCTCTATGTCACATTTTTAGATCGCCTGCTGAAGACCGAGCGCGAACGCAAAGGACGCGCATGAAAGTCGTCGATTTTCAAAAAGTTGAAAGGGCCTTTTCGAAAAGCAGTCGAATCGGGCCCCTCACTTTTTCGTTAGCTGAGAAACAGGTCACTGTTTTTCTCGGACCCAACGGCGCAGGCAAGACGACGACTTTTAAAATGCTCTTGGGACTTCGGCGACCTACCGCTGGTCGAATTGAACTTTGGGGCGAGGCTGCAGGCTCAAAATCTGTCAAGTCGCGTATCGGCTACACCTCTCAAGACTTAAGCTACCCACCTCACTTGACGGCAGAGGAAGTGTTGAGTCTGCTCGGCACACATTTCGAAAACCCTTTGCCTCTTGGCGATCTTCAAGATCGATTTCAGCTAGAAAAAGTATGGAAAAAACAACTGGGTGGCCTAAGTGGCGGCGAACGTCGACGTGTCGGACTTGCGTGGGATCTAATCGGACTTCCAAAATTTCTGGTCCTTGACGAGCCAACCACCGGACTCGATGCCGATGGAAAAAAACGACTGTGGAGCGAAATTGCCGCATTTCGCGATTCCGGTGGAACCGTTCTTCTTTCGACCCACGATATCTCTGAAGCGTCGACTATTGGCGATCGCGTGCTTGTCATCGACAAAGGAACAATCCAGCTCGACGGTTCGATGAACGAGATTTTAGGGCCCCTCGACTACAAACGTTTTCGCTATCTGCAAAATGGAATGGTCAAAGAATGGATTTCGCATCAGAGTGACGCCGACGCACGCAAGCTTCTTGCGTCGGGTGAAGACATTTCGAACCTCGAGATTCGGCGACTTAACCTTGAAGAAGCTCTGGTCGTTTATCGAGAGCAGCGATGAGAGATTTAACACTTATCGCAAAACACGCCTACTACCTGACTCTCGAAAACCTTCGTCAGCCCATGTACGTGATTTCAACCGTCGTGTTTCCTTCTCTGTTTTTTTGGTTTTTTGGAATTCCAAATGCACCAGATGAAGACGGGCTTGCCATGCTGACCGCTTCGTTTTGTGCGTTCGGGGTACTTAGCGTTGTCTTGTTCCAATTCGGAATCGGCATCGCCAACGACCGCGAATCAACCTGGTACTCGTACCTGCGAATTTTGCCCGGACCACGCGGACTTCAAATGTCGTCGCGAATCTTAAGCGGCTTTCTCTTCGCTTGTCTCAGCGTTGCGGGAGTTCTGATGACGGCAAAAATCTTTGGCGAACTAAATTTTCAAAATTATTTGTGGCTTCAGTTCGCCGTGGTGCTGCTACTTGGGGCCATCCCATTTTCGTGTCTAGGTCTTCTTCTCGGCCTTCTTGTCAGCGCGCGCTCCGCGACGCCTGTTCTCAATCTCGTTTATTTGACTTTATCTTTCGCGGGTGGGCTCTGGATGCCTCCGGAAGTGCTTCCGAAACTTGTAAGAGAGATCTCGACCTATTTACCAAGTCGCATCTACGGCGAATTGTTGTGGGCGTCAGTATTGAACCGCCCACTTGAAAACCACGAGGGCCTCGGCCTCGCTGCCTATGGTCTCGGCTTCTTCTTGATTCTGGCCGTCGCCCTTCATCGCGAAGAAGACAAGACCTTCAGGTAGCAAGTTTCTCGCAGTAAACTTATCTGAAGATTTGGAAAATCGGGTTCGCGGCAATTGTCTCGGCAACTCCGGCGTAGCCTTCGACGTACCAGTGCCACCACGCAAACACCATGATCATGTGTCCAAGAAATATAAAAAAGTGGCTCCACATTTCGACGCGATCCGAGTTCTGCGTCATGTAGCGGTGCCAGTGAAGACCTTCATCAACGATCGAATAGAAAACGCTGAGCGCAATCAACACGAGAACCGGAATTTTCAAAA
>JALHOI010000267.1:0-2296 GCA_022843085.1 Pseudobdellovibrionaceae bacterium | reverse complement strand
CGGCGAAAATTGTGATGTGATGGACAAGCGCTTCAGCCTTCTCGATGTACTCTTTATAGACTGTTCGGTGTCCAATCGTATCAAAGGCGATTGCCGTCGAGAAGATGAAGACACCTATCGGAATGTTCCAAACGTAAACCGGGTAAACGACGCCAGCCATATGGCCCAGCAGGAGAAAGCCCGCAACCGCGAAAAAGAGACCATACATGAGCCCGACCCACGCGGCGTAAACAATCCAGTCCGTGCGAGTAAAGTTTTTGACCCGAGACGCGTAAACGTAGGTGTCATGAAGAAACGATGTCGAGGCCATTGCGATTCCTTTTTCCTTGAGGTCTTTTAAAAGTGAAGAGGCGCGATTTTGCGAGATCAAACGTTGCTGTGAAAAATAAAATTAATTTGCGCCCGCGTCCAACAATGACCCGGCTGTGGTCAGCCTCTGCGCCGCGAGCTAAAACTTTTCGACCAATATCTCGGTAGATATAAGCAGCGACTTGCACGGCCCACGCCGCACGCCAAGGTAAAAATCGCATCCCTGAAGCGCCAACGACGTAAAGATCTTCGGCTAGCTCAAGCAAAGTCGTAACAACCTCAAAGACGGGCTTTCGATTTTCAATAGCGAGCAGGTTCGCCGGAGCAACGCCGCGCTCTGTGAGCCACGAAAGTGGCAAGTAAACTCGCCCTCTCTCGAAGTCTTCCTTGATGTCGCGGGCGATGTTGGTCAACTGCATGGCCGACCCCAGTGCAACCGCACTGCGGGCCGCCTCTGGGTTACGAACGCCCATAATCGGACACATCAAAAGACCAACTGTGCCGGCGACGCAGTAACAATAATCAAGTAGTGCATCACGGTCTTTGATTTGAATTTTGATCTTTGCTGCCGCCTCGTTTTCGCTGGGCTCTTGGCCGACATCGAATGCAAAGCCACGAAGCAGATCAAGCGCCGCTTGCTCCGGTAGCTGGTACCGCCGTGCGATTTCTTCGAGCCCTACCCACGGATGCCCCGAAACCGCTTCGCCTCGAAAAGCAGACTTCGTCTTCGCTTCTAAATCGCGCAAAGCGAATTCGGCTTCGGCCCTTGAACCCGCTTCGTCGACGGCATCGTCCGCGCGCCGGCACCAGGCATAAAGGCGCCAACAGCTTTCACGCTGCGCTTTCGAGAAAATCGCACTGGCGAACGCAAAACTTTTAGATCCGACCTGGATGTCGGATTTCGACTCGGCGACAGAAAGAGCCGAAGTCACCGCCGCCGGACTCGCCAAACTACCCATGACCCAGCTCAACGTTAAACGATGCCTTCGAGTCGCCTCGCGTTTCAAGACGAATATCTTCAAACACGAGACCTGCCGTGGCCTTCGCTGAATTTACGACGCCGGGCACGCCGGCGCCTGGATGTGTTCCCGCACCGACAAAGTACAAACCTTGAATCTTCGCATCGCGATTATGTTGGCGGAAGTACGCGCTCTGCGTAAGTTTCGGCTCGAGCGAGAACGCTGCGCCGAGATGAGAATTGAGCTCAGACTTAAAGTCATCAGGAGTAAATATTTTTTGAACGACAACGCTTTCGCGAAGTCCGGGGAGATACTTTTCTTCCATGTACTGCATAATTCGCTCGGCGTACTTTGGCCCTTCAACCTTCCAGTCAATCTTGAGTTTACCAAGATGCGCCACCGGAGCCAGGACGTAGAAGCATTCAGAGTCGGGGGGAGCCAAATCAGGGTCGCTAATCGTCGGCGCGTGCAAATAGAGAGAAAAATCTTTCGGTAAAGTGCCGCCAGTTACAAAAATATCCTTCAACAACCCTTCATAGCGGGGACCGAACAAAACGTTGTGGTGCGCGAGCTGCGGATATCGTTTGTTCGTTCCGAAATAGATCAGGAACAGCGACATCGAGTAGTCGCTCTTCTCAAGCCGCTTCTCACTCGAGCGCGCTTTCGGTTCATCCTTCAAAAGATCTTTGTACGTGTGCAAGACATCGCCGTTGCTAACGACACCAGCGCAAGTCCAGACCGGTTGACCGGCTACCTTGACGCCGGTGACGACGCCCGCTTTGGTCTCGATGCGCTCGATTTCAGAACTGAGGGCAATTTCGCCGCCAAGCTCTTCGAAATACCGAACAAGTGCTCGGACAAGAGCACCAGTGCCGCCACGAGGGAAAAATACGCCCCAATTTCGCTCAAGAAAATGAATCAGAGTGTAAATTGACGAGGTCGAGAATGGATTTCCGCCGACAAGTAGCGAATGAAAACTGAAAGCTTCGCGAAGGTGTCGGTCGCGAATGAATTGCGAAACCGTCGAA
>JALHOI010000266.1 GCA_022843085.1 Pseudobdellovibrionaceae bacterium | reverse complement strand
CTGGTGTTGTCGGCGGCGTCGCCGGTGACGTCGTCGTTTTCGGTGGCGCGACGGCTTTCGGTTCTTTTTTCTTTCGGATCAAAATGTAAATGTGTTCGTTGTTTTCTCCGTAGATGACTCCGGGAACGGCGGCCGTCACTTCGATAAAAAGTCCACCCTTGGTCGTGTTGCCAAAGAGTCGCCCGTCGAGATCGATGAAGTCGGGCTCTCCGGGGCAATTCATTCGCAGAGGTTCGTCAAGATCGTGAGTTTCGACAAGGCGCCCTGCTGGGCAAATCTGCGGATCGCCAAAGTTTGCCGCGAAACCAGAGGGCCCCCACGCCACAACAAAAGACTGAAGAATGCCCGGTTGCGCCGTCTTCAATTTCGAAACTAATCGTTTCAAGGTCGCATGTTTAAGTTCGCCAGGCGACTTCGCAACGACAAGGATCGGCTGGGCTTCGACGATAACGACAGCCTTGGCTCCGGCGCCGTAAGTATTCTTTAAATTCAGGCGGGCGGTGCGGCACCCCGAGGTAAGATCTTTCGACTCAGCTGTGAGGTTTGTGCGCCGGCAAACCATGTCGAGTTCGAAGGGAAGACTTTCGCCATTCGGGCCCTTTGCAGCAAGCGCTTTGAATCGCAGATCACCGATAGCATCCGAAGTAAGTTTCGGCTCGACGCCTGAAATTTTGAAGTCGAAAATGAGGCGCCCATCTTCTCGCAGCCACAGCTGAACGCGAAGTGTGTCTGCACTTGGTTCGATTCGTGCGCCCTGAATTTTCATTGCGAGATCGCGATCGGCAATAGGCAACGCCTCGACTTTGCCAGTATCGCCGGTCAATTCTGATTTAACGGTTTCAATTTCTACGTCATCGCTTGCACCGGTGAAGGTCTTGCCATCCGGAGCTTTAGCGCCTGTTTGCGTTCGCTCGATCGGGGTAAAGTTTCCGTTTGGGATTTTCGAGCAAGCCGAAACGACCGGAAGGACAAGAGCCAAGATCGACAAATAGAGGCGCGATCGATGTACCATGCGACTTTTATTTGCAGTTTTAGATCCAGTTTTGGGTTCGTTGGAACGCGAATATCGATCTCATTTCAGTCTGTTAGAGGCCGTTTAATTGATCCTGGCGGAGCTCGATGGCTTGGACGTCTCTTCGAGGGTCGCGGGCCGTCACCGGGTGCCAGTTTTGAGCAGCTTCTTACGGATTCTTGCAAACAGACGAAAGGGGCGAACTTGACTGCGACCCGGCTCGCGACGAGAGTGGCGGCCAAGTTGTAAATTCGAAGATTTCCAATGCTGAATTGGGGAAATAATTGGCTGAAAGCTCGACTCCGAAAAGAACACCCTTGGCCGCCGACCATGAAAAACGTGGAGCGCGGATGGTCGACTTCGCCGGCTGGTGGATGCCAGTACAATACCGGGGTTTACGTGAAGAGCACCAAAGTGTTCGAACGGGCGTTGGCCTGTTTGACGTTTCTCACATGGGCGAGATTCGCGTCACCGGGCCCAAAGCACTTGAGACACTTCAGTGGACGACAACGAACGATGTCTCTAAACTGCAAGCCGGTGAGGCGCACTACTCTCTTTTTCCGAATGAAACTGGCGGCATCGTTGACGATCTGATCGTCTACTGCGTGAAACCGAATCACGAGTATCTTTTGTGTGTGAACGCGTCGAACGTCGAAAAAGACTTCGCTTATCTTTTGAAAAATAATCGCGGCGCGACAATTCGAAACGAAAGTAGCGATTGGGGTCAGATCGCCGTTCAGGGGCCCAAGGCTTTGGCACTTCTCGACCTAGTCTTGGGTCAAGATCCTCAGAAAGCCCCTTCGAAGATGAAACCCTTCACGCACGGTGAACTTTCATGGCGAAACGATCAGACGAATGTAACCGTCATTGTTGCGCGTACAGGCTACACCGGAGAAGACGGCGCTGAAGTTTTTGTTCCACAATCCAAGACAGTCGCACTTTGGAATGAGCTGCTTGAAAAAGGTCGAGACCTCGGAGCTGAGCCGATTGGGCTTGGCGCACGTGACACACTTCGCACCGAGATGAAGTACACGCTTTACGGAAATGAAATTGACGACTCAACGAACCCCTACGAAGCGGGGCTTGGCTGGGTCACAAAACCTCTCGCAAAAGATTTCTTGGGTCGCACGCACGTTGTTGCGGCTAAAGAAGCGGGCCTTACGCGAAAGCTGATCGGCTTTGAGATGACCGAGCGCGGAATTCCACGCCACGGCTATGTATTAAAATCACCGGCGGGTGAAACGATTGGCGTCTGTACAAGCGGAACGATGTCGCCGACGTCTGGTGCCTCGATCGGAATCGGTTACGTCACGATGCCGTTTGCGGCGGATGGCAGCGAAATCACCGTTGATATTCGCGGTAAACTCGTGCGTGCCAAAGTGCGTCCGACACCATTTGTTGACAGCGGACTTGTGAAACTCGCCGCTGAAAAGAAAACGGCCGCAGCGAAGCTATCCGGAAATTAAATCTCGAAATTGAATTTAGAATAAACTTTTAAAGTTAACTGCTGAAGGAGCCCGACAATGTCGACACCGAATTACCAACTTCCTGAAGATTTTTATTACACGAAAGAACACGAGTGGGCGCAAGTTGACGAGAACATCGTGACCATCGGAATCACCGAATTTGCGCAAGAACAGCTAGGCGAAATCGTTTATCTCGATCTTCCAGAAGAAGGTGCGAAGTATTCGCAAGGCGAAAGCTTCGGCGTTGTCGAATCGGTGAAAGCGGCCAGCGATCTCTATGCTCCGGTTTCTGGTACCGTCATTGAGGTCAACGCGTCTTTGATGGAAGACCCGTCGGGACTTAACGACGACCCGATGAACAACGGCTGGTTGATTCGCATTGAAATGGAAACTGAAAAAGAACTTGCGAACATCATGCGAGCCCCCGACTACCGCAAGCTTATTACAAAGTAGCCGAAGTCGCGGGAAGCGCGGTTAACAGGTGTACAAGTTTTCGAGAAACTGTTAGACCAAGGAATCATCTGTGCCCGGGTGGTGGAATTGGTAGACACGCTAGACTTAGGATCTAGTGCCGTAAGGTGTGCAGGTTCAAGTCCTGTCCCGGGTACCAAAAATAAAGCCGACCAGATTGGTCGGCTTTATTTTTGTCTGTTGGTGTCGCTGCGCCGGGGCCCAGCCCGACTTCGCTGCTCGCCGCACGTCTGCGGCGAGATTCGAGCCGGGGACAACTCTGTTTGATGCGGTGGTTTTGCCTGGTGCTTGACCGCTTTCGCGGTCGC
Source organism: Pseudobdellovibrionaceae bacterium (assembly GCA_022843085.1). GTDB lineage: Bacteria > Bdellovibrionota > Bdellovibrionia > Bdellovibrionales > JAMPXM01. Next base: position 1,750 of record JALHOI010000266.1, on the reverse strand, counting down.
ACTTGTCGCTCTGTTAGCCGCTTCAATGCGCGGCAGATTTTCTCTCTCACTTAACGGGCAAATATTCATTGTCGACGAACTTCGGGACGAGTGACTTATTTCATTTCAGAAATTGGCCATGCGTTTCCCGTCGTGATTTGCTTAGTTTCGTGAACTGGGAGAATCACGCATGGCAAAAATAATCTTGAGTTTATTTGTACTTGGACTCTTGTTCGATCATTCGACAGCTCGAGCGGCGACTTACGAGTATTCGTCATTGGATCCGGCGAAGTGCTGGAACGTCGAGCATGGCGAGGGTGGATTGTCTGCGACGTGCGCAGGAAGTCTCTACGGCCCGTTGGGTCCGATTCAAGTCGAGCTCTTTTCAGGAGACAACGAGAATCTCAATATCATTCATGCGGACAAACGCCATATGGCGTGGCAGTACATCATCGACGTCGGTAGCTTCACTTTCGTAGGCGGAAAAAATCGCGTCATCGAGTGGATTAAAAACGGTGACGGCATTGTGAGAGCTCTCGTGTTCCGAGTTGAATCGCAAACCACAAAGGCTTCGAAGCTCGTCGTCCTCGGCATCACCAAATACGAAGTCTGCTACTTCGGCACAGTGGACACGAATCAACAGGCCCGGACTCTCGGTGAAACCGGATACTGCGGCGATTACTTGCCCTCTGAAAATTTGTAGGAAGCCCGCATCCGTTAGCCAGCTTGGATTGATTTATAGCTCTGCGATCTCGGTCACAGGTTTGATTGGTGGCCTTAGTTGATCCGTCCCCGTCGGCCAACTTTCGCACGGTCAGAAACCGCCGATTAATGACCGCCAGGCCTACCTCTAACGTCGCTATGTCATTGTGGCCACTTTCGAAATATTCGTTTTTGTCCCCTTCGAGAGCTGGCGAGTAAGGCTCAGGCGAAGCGAACCTTTTGTGTCTTTCAGATCGAAGAGTGAAGCTGGCAGCCAAGCAGCACTTCATAGCGATGGCGTAGTTACAAACGTCGACATTAATTGGGAAGTTCTGAACAAAAAAACTTACCTCGTCCTCGTTTTTTATGGCGCTGAAAACTTGAGCGAGCTAGGCCCAGCATGACTTTAACCATGAGGCAGGGATGGAAACATGAAGAGTTTTTTTGCGTCACTAGCGGCAGTTCTATTTTTTTCTAACAACGTCATTGCAGCCACACTTTGCCGAATGAACGGCGTTCAGGATGCGTCATTTATAGCGATCTTTGATACTGATGCGACGAAGAATTGGACGGTCGTTTTGGGTGTTCCGTCTGGAGAGACGTCTTCAAGCGACGAGCATGGGACATGTAAACCGGTTGTCGGCTCCATCGAGTTTGCAATTTCATGCGAAGTACCGACGAAGACGCACGGTATTTACGAAGTTTCGCTGAGGTCGACAGGCGGTTCCAATCTTGTTGCCACGATCGGCGGAGGCGACTTACTTCAACCCGTAGTACTCGACGAGTGCGTGACAAAATAAACGGAACTCATGCTGACAGCAAATCTCCAACGGTCTGCGGAGATTCTGAGATGCGCCGTTCTGGAGAAACTGAAGCTCGTGCGAGTCATTGTTCGATCAGAAGGGCTCCCTCAGACCAAACACCTGAGGAATTTAGTCGGATCAAGAAACCTCCCGCTCTCACGTTGTTTCCGAGAACGGAGTTTTTGAAATGTAGTTTTAATGAGCGACAAATCTGCCGAGCGTCAATGGCGTTCAAGGCGTGCGCTCAGCTGCCGGTGAACTGTAAG
>JALHOI010000265.1:2333-5031 GCA_022843085.1 Pseudobdellovibrionaceae bacterium | reverse complement strand
GAGTAGACGTGTGCTTTCCGATCTATCCGCACTACCACTTCAACCTTGCAATCGAGTCAGGCTGCAACGCCTACGCCGCACCACTTGGCTTCATCGAGGCGGGTGCACGCGAGTACGCAGGCGAGATTCCGCTGATCTTGAAAATCAACAATAGCGACTCGCTGTGGTCGAACAAATCGCCAATTTCGGCGATGTCCTCAGGCATCGACGATGCGCTTCGCTTGGGCTGCTGCGCGGTCGGCTTTACGATCTACCCCGGCTCGGCCGACCGCAAACACATGTACGAAGAGCTTTCGATGGCGACACAAGATGCAAAGAAAGCCGGACTCGCCGTCGTCGTTTGGTCGTACCCTCGCGGTGAACAGCTTTCGAAAGCAGGCGAAACCGCGGTCGACGTTATCGCTTACGGTGCACAGATCGCGGCCCAACTTGGTGCGCACGTCATTAAAGTGAAACCGCCGACCGCACATCTCGAACAAGATGCGGCAAAGAAGGTCTACGAAGCCCAAGGCATTCCCGTTGGCACGATGGCCGAGCGCGTTCGCCACGTGATCGACTCTTCGTTTGCAGGTCGCCGCATCGTCATCTTCTCGGGTGGCGAAGCCAAGGGAACCAAAGAGCTGCTCGAAGAAGTGCAAGGCCTCGCGCAGGGTGGTGCTTTCGGTTCGATCATGGGTCGCAACGCCTTTCAACGCCCGAAGAAAGAAGCGATCGAACTTCTAAAAGCCGTTCAAGACGCTTTTTCTGGCGTCACCAGCGACTCTCGCTCGAGCGGGAAGAAACTGTGAGCAACGACCGTGAATTCCCCGCAGCTCCGGCCGCAACTGTTTCAAATGACATGCAGACAATCGTTGGAAACGCGCTAGCATCGGTAGACGAAAATCCGCTGCGCGCCGAAAAGCGCCGCAAGCTTGGCGAACTTCGTGCGGCGGGTATTGATCCTTATCCGCACACGTTCGAGCGGACGTCGACCATCGGACCCCTTCAAGAAAAGTACGGCCCTGTGCTTGTCGCAGGCGACCTCAGAGAAAACGATCGATACCGCATCGCGGGACGTCTTATGACCAAGCGTCCGATGGGTAAAGCCGCGTTCTTTAACGTGCAAGACCAGTCGGGCTCGATTCAAATTTATCTTAAGACCGACGAGCTTTCGCCGCTCGATGCAAAGGCGTTTGATCTGATCGATCTTGGCGACATCGTCGGCATCGAAGGTTTTATTTTTAAGACTAAAAAAGGGGAACTCTCGCTTCACGCCAAAGAATTTAAAATTCTTTGCAAAACATTAGAGCCGCTTCCGGAAAAGTATCACGGCATTCAAGACGTCGAGATCAAGTATCGGTATCGCCATCTCGATCTTTTGTCCGACAAAGAATCGCGCGACGTTTTTATCAAGCGTTCAAAAATTATTTCTGAGACACGCAATTGGCTGAACTCGCAGGGCTTTCTCGAAGTCGAAACGCCCGTGCTTCAACCGATTTACGGGGGTGCGGCGGCCTATCCATTTTCGACTCACCATCGTGCGCTCGACATGAAGCTGTTTCTCAAGATTTCTCCTGAACTCTATTTGAAGCGCCTCATCGTCGGCGGCTTTGAAAAGGTCTTTGAAATCGGAAAGAACTTCCGAAACGAAGGCATCGACCGCACTCACAACCCCGAGTTCACGATGCTCGAGTGGTACGAGGCGTACACCGATTACAACGACCAGATGAAGCGTTTCGAGACCTTGATTGCGCATCTCGCAACGACGGTGACCGGCTCAACGACCGTGATCTACCAAGGTAAAGAGATCAATTTTGCTCCACCGTGGCGGCGACTCTCGGTCTACGACGGAATTCGTGAATACGCCGGCATCGACCCCGATACGGCGTCGATCGACGAGCTTTTCAAAAAAGCAAAATCACTCGGTTCTGAAATGAAGACTCCCGGAACACGTGCCGCGATCAACATGGAGATCTTCGACGGTGCCGTCGAGCCCGCACTCTGGCAGCCGACGTTTGTGACCGATCATCCGATCGAGATCTCGCCGCTCACAAAAAAGCACCGAACAAAACCGGGCCACGTCGAGCGCTTTGAGCCTGTGTGTGCGTATATGGAGATCGGAAACTCGTACACCGAGCTGAACGACCCCGAAGACCAGTTGGCGCGGCTTCAAGAGCAGGACAAACAGAGACTCGTCGATGAAGAGGCCCAGCCTATGGACGCAGACTTTTTGCACGCGATCGACACAGGCATGCCGCCCACGGGCGGCGTCGGCATCGGCCTTGAGCGCATCGTCATGCTCCTCACTGATCGCCCCTCGATCCGCGACATCCTGCTCTTCCCAACAATGAAAACCATCTAGTCCAGGGTACCTGCTTCCCAAATTTGGGAAGCAGGTACCCCAAAAAGAGGGAGTGAATCATGGTAGCCAAGCTTCTCGTCTCCGCGCTCTTCGTAACGATTGTGGGTTGCCAAACGAAGCCCACCGTTGTGCACGAAACTGTTTCGAGAAATTTTGGCGGAAGTCAGGCACTGCTGGGCCCGATTGTTATCGACGAATCGGTGGTTGTCGTCGACGCGCGTTCTTCGTTTGATTACTCGATGGCGAGGATTCCACGTTCAGTCTCAATCAACTGGGCCGACTACGCTGAAACGGAGAAAAATCTCCGGGGCTGGCCTCAGAAAGATGCGTTCGCCGGTGCGCGGCGGCTTGCGCGTC
>JALHOI010000265.1:0-2323 GCA_022843085.1 Pseudobdellovibrionaceae bacterium | reverse complement strand
GCCAAGGCGAAGAGGGGCGCATCGCGTGGATGCTTGCGTATTGGGGTGTCAGCAATGTCAGATTTGGGCGCTTTGGGTCTGTGAAAGCGCGGGTCACCGCAGAGGCCTTGCCAGATGCTGCAAAATCGAATTTTGACGATGGTCGACCGACTCAGCCACCCGAGACACCGACCGTTTCCAAGCCAATTTGGAAACCCGCCATCGTTGCGTCGTTGATAGCGTCGCGCGAAGAAGTGCAGGGTGCCATCGAAAACGGGGCGACCGAGAAAGCTTGGTCCTTCGCCGGAGCAAAACCCAAAATCTATCGAATTATCGATGTGAGATCCGAAGCCGAATACCTTGGAAAAAAAGGCGGATTTCGCGCGAAATCAATTCCCAACATCAATGCGTTGAATGCTCCGTGGAAAGAGTTCTTCTCAAGCGACTTCAGGCCGCTTGCTGAGACGGCCGAGCGCCTCGCTTCGGTTGGAGTTCTGCCGCAACACCGGGTGATCGTGATCGACAATGACGGCGTTGCCAGTGCTGCCGTCGCAATGGCGCTTCGTGCATACGGCTATGCCGACGCAGGATGCTTCGCCGGTGGCTACAACGACCTGATGTCTCGTTGATCGTTACAGCCACTTCGAACCGCGGAACATGTATTTCATTCCCATTCGCTCGCCGTTTTGGCACCTCACCCTAATTTAAAAGCGGGTCAAATAGCTCCAGACCGCCCCCTGGAGTGGCCTAAAAGGTGCCAGGTCCGATTCCTATCAGCGATGCGTCGTAAATCCGAAACTCGTAACTTTCGATAGGAAGACACCGTGCTTGGTATGAAATTCAGTCTTGTTTCGCCACTCGTTTTGATCGCGACCTCTGCGCTTCTCAGCGCATGTTCAAAATTTGATTCGGCAACACCACCAGCGGCAGCTTCGACCGCAGAGGCCGTCGCCGAACCCACGGTTGTCGCGGCGGACGTCGTCGATCCCGGGCATGTCGCGACTGAATGTCCGACGTTCCCAGAACGCTACAGAACGAAATCCGATGGCGCTTTAATGTATACAAATCGGCGGGAACTAAACGGGGTTGTGAGTTACTCTCTCTTCGACTCGGAGATCATCGCCGACGGCAAGGTTCACCGTTCTCCAAAACGGTCTGACGTCGGTGCCACGTACGTGGCGAATTGCCGAAAAGGTGTGTTGACGGTGACCCTAAGTACGCCCACCGCCCCAGCCGTAAACCCAAGCTCTGACTTGGACACGAGTTCGAAATCGATTGAGAAAAAACCAGCCGAATTGACTATGACCGTCAAGTCGGTCGCAACATTTACGAAGCACAATGAAGAAAATGATTTTGTGGTTCGAATAGTTGAAGGCGACAAGGTCGAATTCGAGATCATGATCAGTGCCGATCCGTCAATCCGGCTTCCGACCCACGCGGCGGCAGAGTGCCCCGTTATTGACGGAACGTACGCCGAACAAAGTCAAAAAATGAATTTCGTAACGGTCAAGACCGAAGCCGGCGCGATCTTTAAACTTGATTCGCAAACGATAATTGCCGACGGTACCCAACAGAATACAGACTTGAGCGGCGACCGCGACACGTACATCGCGATTTGTTCGAAAAACCAACTCAAGGTCTTCTTGTTTCAAGATGGCGATCTGAGCGCTTCGCTGTCGTTTGCGCTTCGTGGATCTGCAGACCAGATCTTTGCAACCGAGACGCGAGGGAGTGGCCGAACTGCTAAACTTCGACTAAGCCGTGTGATGGTGCCGCCTGCGACCGAGCCGGCACCGGTGATCGCGCCGCCGATGGCCCCGATCTCGACCTTTGATCCGCCAAGCCCATTCTCTGAAATCGAACAATAGACAGCCGGCTTGATAGTCAGCCGGCTTGAATTTGTCCTGTCGTTCACACGGCGGGCTTAAATTTAAAGAGCACTGAGTTCAGTGCTTTAATCAGATTCGGGTCGTACTTCGCTGCGAGTTTGGACGACATAAATTCGACCGCCGCGATTGGCGACATCGGGTCGTTGTACGATCGCTTTGTCGTCAGCGCATCGTACGTATCAGTGATCGCGACGATTCGTGCCATTGGGTGGATCTCGGGTCCCGGTAGCTGTTGCGGGTAGCCGTTGCCTAGAAAGCTTTCGTGGTGCTCAAAGCAGCAGGCTTTCATCGCTTCGCTGACGCCGTACTCATTTAACACTTTCAACCCATATTGTGGATGCTTTTGCATCTGTGCCCACTCGACATCGTCGAGCGGGCCCTGCTTGCAAATAATCTCGGCTTTCACGTGGCGCTTGCCGATGTCATGAAACAAAGCGCCGCGACCGAGCTCTTGA
>JALHOI010000264.1 GCA_022843085.1 Pseudobdellovibrionaceae bacterium | reverse complement strand
CGAAAACTTTGGCACCAATGTCCCGAAACTCATCAACGAAGATCTCTCGCAAATCGTCTTCGTCATCGACGACAAGGACGGTCACGTTCATCAATGACTTCATAGTGCGGCCTGCCGGGCGACTTTCAGTTCATTCGCCATAGGTATTTCAAGTACAAAACAAGTATTTTTCGAGGTCGGATCATAAGTCAAAGTTCCACCGTGGCCTTCGGCGATACCTTTTGAAATGCTGAGTCCCAAGCCCGTTCCTTGACCGACCTCTTTCGTGGTGAAAAACGGGTTCATTATTTTCGCAGCAATCTCAGCCGGAATGCCGTTTCCAGAGTCTGTCACACTGATTCGAATGGCTGAACCATGTTGTTCGACATCGATGCGGACCCAACGGTCTTGCCGCGACAAGACTGCGTCGTGGGCGTTGTTAATCAAGTTGAGCAAGACCTGACCAATCTGCTGAGGGCGACACAAGATTAAAAAGTCTTCCCCTGAACAAACTGACAACTGCACCTCGTGATTCTTGAAGCGTTCACAGGCTAAGTCTAAAGCTTCGGCAATCATGCCGTTGACCTTGGCCAAAATCATTGGGTCAGATGAGGAATCGCGAGAGAAGCTTCTTAAGCCACGAACGATTTTCGCAATTCGATCGGCTGTAGCTTCAATTTTGGTCATGTCTGCTTTCAGTTTCACAACATCCAGCTGACCCCGATCCAGAGTTCGCAAGATCTGCGCTGCGCGCCCATGAATGATTGCCAGCGGGTTATTGACTTCGTGGGCAATACCGCCGGCCATTTCCCCGAGCGACGCCATACGGGCCGATTGCAGCAGCTTCAGTTCATTTTCTCGCTGATCTGTGAGATCGCGAACCGCACAGAATATCGTATTCGTTTCTAGGTCGGGGGTCGAGACCCAGCTCAACGTTCGATACCGACCATCTGATGTTCGATACCGATTCTCAAATCGAATCGTCGGTCGTCCGCTTTTCAAACCGAGCGCTTCACGCACCGTCGCGTCGCGATCATCTGGATGAACAAAATCTAACAATGGTCGAGACAGCAGCTCACTTTCTGAAAAACCGAGCACAGAAGTAAAAGACGGATTCACACGTTTCAAGTAACCATCAAAACCGGCGACAGCCAAGAGATCGAGAGACATTGTGAAAAACCGCTCGGCTTCGATCCGTGCAGCCGCAAGTGCTGATTCTGCGTTTCGCTGTTCGGTGACATCCCAATTGTTTCCAACGAGGCGGTCGATCTTTCCTTCTTCATCGTAAAAACAAGACGCCAAGGCTGCAATTGTCTTGATGCTGCCGTTTTGACTTACAATACGAAACTCAGAACGAAATTCTGCACCTTTCATTTTGAAAACAGAATTCAACTGATCGCTAACTTTCACAGCATCCTCTGGGTGAAGGACCTTTTGAAAGGCATCGTAGTCATTAGCAAAATGTAACGGATCGATGTCGTAGATTTCATACATCAAAGAATCCCAAACAAGTTCACCGGTCTTCATGTTCCAATCCCACACCCCGAACCGCCCGGCACGAACAGCAAGTTCGAGGCGCTGTTTCATCAGCTCGAGAACTCGATTTTTTTCGACCAACTCGGACTCGGATTTTTTGACGTGAGTGATGTCAAATGTGATGGCTAAAAACTTTTCTGGCTGACCGTGTTCATCGCGCTTAATCACTTGTCCACTGGACTGAACCCACAGCCATGCTCCATCGCTGTGGCGAAGTCGCTGAATTCCATTATAAAGTGGGACCTCGCCATTTAGACATCGATAAGTTTCTTTATATCCAGTTTCAGCGTCGTCCGGATGAACCATCGCCTGCCAAGTTGAGATATCACTCTTGACGGCGCTCGGGTCTAGCCCGACCATTTGGCACCACTCGTCGCTGAATTTCACTTCCCCCGTCTTTGGGTACAGTTCCCAGGTTCCAAGGCCACCAACCTTCATGGCCATCTTCAGGCGGCCATAGGCATCTCGCAATTCACCATGCAGGCGCATGCTCTCGTCGATGTTGCGACCAATGCCGATGCTATAGCCGTCGGAAAGACGAACGTTCGCCCAAGACGTGTAGATGGATGTGCCATCGCGTTTCGTTGTCAGGAAATCTCGCCAATCTGTCGAACCGCTCATCATGAACTTGAGCACTTCTTTTCGGTCGGCTTCGTCCGGATAAAATTCTCGCATCATATCGACTTTTTTCATCGACTCGACATCCCATCCGAGTTCTTTGACCCAACCGGGGTTGACCCATTCGAACTCGCCCGCCGGATTAAAAACCGAAACCATCAGCGGGATGTGATTCACAATCGCTTCGAAACGTTCGCCAAGAACACGCGAGCTCTGTTCGCGCTCGACTTTGTCGGTGACATCCTGAATAGACCCATAAGTTCGAACCACGCGACCTGCGACCTTTTCGGCTCGCGACGCACAGTGAACCCATCGCAGATTTCCCTTCGCCGTGCGAAAGCGAAGTCGCAAATCAAAACCCTCGCCCGTCGACATCATTTTTTCGACATGCGCCGATATCGTCTCTGCCGCATCACCAGGATAAAACGAGATTCCGTCTGCGAGCTTAGGCTGATAGGTCCGTTGATCGAGCTCATGAATGATGTAAGTTTGGTCGGACCAATGCAGATCCAAAGTCTCCATGTCGATTTCCCAACTGCCAATTTTGGATACCTCTTCAATTTGTCGCAGCCGGGTCGACGATGTTTTTTCTGCCGTAAAATCTTTGGCGCAGACCAGAATAATCGATTGATTTTCCGACTTTAAAAATCGCCACCGCATCCACAGCACATGTCCGAGCCGAACCTTGACTCGACCCTCGAAAGTGATGACCTCCGAGGTCTGCAGCGCGCGCCGAACGTTGTCGTTAAAATCCTGAAGGTCGGCTGGATGAACGAACTCGGTTGCGTTTAGGCCAACACGTGGGTCGCCGCTGGCGCGAAGTTGATTGATCCAAAACTCACTCGAGAGCTGAAGGCCGCCGTCGGGGTGTCCGTCGGGATAAAGGACGCCGATCAAATCGGAAGACAGCTTGAGTAGCTCGCGGTTAAAACTGCTATCGATCATATCGTCCATACATCTGAATATGTTCGCGGAGGACTTAGAAAATTTCATTTACACTGAGGCCTAGGTCGGCGTTTCCGGACCACTCTGAAAGGAAGAGAGGACATAGACGCCATCTCAAGATAACGCTAGGCGACATCATGGTCAAAACTGCAGTATTTTTGCTGCGGCACTGAGATCGGATACGAGGGAGAAGCTGACTGGACTTTCGCGATGCAGTTCGTGCGTCTGATCCCCGTAGAGCGCTGAGCGGACTGACGGTGACAAATAACGGCCCTTTAAAGCAATCACGTCGGTTTCAACGTCGACGAGCTGGGATCCAAACCTGCACCGTCTCGATGAACTGTGTCATGGCCGAATCGACCTACATTTTATTTTGTCGCCATTCTGTTCGTGTCGCTAACTGCGCCGCGGAATGCGCTCGCGCGAACGCTTGAGCAAGATGCGCGTGGGCGGCCTCTTCACTACGGTCGTGAAATTCCCAGATCGTCTTATGTGGCGGTGAAAGCAAAACCGCTCGCAAACCCAAAAGTGCTTTGGGTTAACACTGAATTCATGAAGCAAAACGGTTACTCATTAAACCACCAAGACATCTTGCGCGAATGGGCGTGGTCGGTGCCGGCTGTCGACGACCCGGCGGATCTCTTTCTTGAAGGCGAAAAGATTTTCTACGCCACTCGGTACGGAGGAAGTGGTCTTGGCGGAAATCAGGGCGACGGTCGTGCTGCGGGTGCCGGTCGGTTTCAAATCAAAGGCATCGGAAAAACGCCGCTCGTGAAAATTGTCGGGTTGGACCACTCGAATGGAAAAGTACCATTTCCGACTGGCTTTCGCGAAGCCTTCTGGGGCGAGATCAACCATCGAGAACTACCCTACGGAGGAAACCGAGTTGTGGCCCTCATCGACCGAGGCACCACAACCGTGCAGCCAAATGGAGTCATCACGCGCGATGTCTTAATCGTACGAGAAGACCCCGTGCGCCCGGCTCATTCGATGGAGCTTCGAGTTTCTCTTGCGAACACCGGCGAAACTCAGATTCGAGAAATCTCGACACAATCGCTTTCTGCTCTCGCACGCGCTCTGCCGAAAGCGAATTCTTCGAAGGGCGGAACGACAAAAGAAAAAATTCTTGAAGGATTCTCTGAGTTCATTCGAAGGCTTGCGCACCAGCATGCGACGGCTTTTGCAAAGCAGCTGTATCACGGCAGTACTTCTGAATCGAATATTGAAATTTCCGGCCGTTTTTTAGACTACGACACTCAAACAGCCCAGCCAGGTCACGGAAAAGTTCAAACCTTCTCGGTGTCCGATTCTGCCGGAGAAACGAAGTACATCAAAGTCGCACTCATCGATAATTTCATCGGAGGAATCTTAACCAAGCTGACTGCCAGCAAAGAAAAGTCGGATCGACTGCGAAAATTCAACGCGCAGTTCGATACTCAATACCAGTTCTATTTGCGACGAGAATTTTTGAAACTTATCGGCTACACCGATGATATCTTGAATACTGTCGGCGAGCGACAAGAGGCAAAAGATTTTGCGGACGCACTGATTCAAGTCGCGACTGTTGGCGCTAAAAAATACCTGGGGCGCTACGACGTGCCAGATCAGGTCACAAAATACAATTTTTTTGAAATCGCTGTCGCACTGTCGAACTCAAAATCGACTTCGGTCGACGACTTTGCTGTTGGATTGAGAGCCGCGCAATTACCCACCGTTGTGGCGAATCGATTGGCCAGATTGCACGTCGCATTTCTCGAGAAGGCGATTGAAGTCGCACCTACAAACTTTAGAAAGTCGATGCCCGTTAGGGCGAAAACACTGAATCGCCCGCGACCCGAAGCCTATCGCTGGAATGCCTTCAAACAAACCGCAACTCTGGTCGAACGCTACTTGGCGACCGGTGATGAATCGCTTATCCAACGAGAAATCGATTCTACAATCGCTCGTAACTTGAGAGCCATCCCGGTTGAAACCG
>JALHOI010000263.1 GCA_022843085.1 Pseudobdellovibrionaceae bacterium | reverse complement strand
GACCGGAGGACATTCGTGCCCTCGTCGTTCACTTTCAAAAAGCCTTTCAGGCGGAATCGAAAACGATTCTGGTAAAAACGCTTCGATACCTCGAAAGCTATCCATGGCGCGGAAACATTCGTGAGCTTGAAAATGAGATGGAACGATTGATGACAATTGTTCCGGCGAATCGTATCGAGCCGAGCCATCTCAGTAGCAAGTTCTTCGCTGGGCACGAAATGAAACGCAACGGAGAATTCGACTGCACCTATCCTGAATTCGTTTCGTGGCTTGAACAACGGGAACGCGACTACATCACGACGAATCTTTCTAAAAGCAGTTCGCTGCGAGACGCCGTTCGACAACGAATGAAGGCGCCGCTCGCGACAATCTATGGACGTATGAAGAAACTCGGAATCAAAGGAAGTGAAAAACATGAACAATCAGTTTAAGCGAGTTGTCGCAGCCTTCCTTAGCGCCGTCGGCGTTGTTGGAATTTCTCAAGCGAATGCGCAGGAAGGTCGCGCGGGCGCAGTTCGACCTCGGGCTGAGTCACTTCGTCTCCTTCTAAAAGATGGAGTCATCATTCCCCTGCTGAAACCCAACTGGTATCGTATCAATCAGCCGCTGCTTGATGCGAAAATCAAAGGTGAGGTTCCTTCGATTAACTCAATCTCTGAAATCGTCGAAAGCCTGCGGGACATCGTCGGTCCTAACGTAAATGTGCGTGAAGTCGATATATTTGAGGCGGTCTACGGCACTCAGGATGCGATTTAGCGCATGAAGAAACTGATGTTGGTGAGATCGCCAATTTTTTTGGCCGCATGTCTAGGAATAGGAGCATTCGTGTTTAGCTCAGCTGCGGAACCCACAACGCCTACACTCTACCGCTACGTAATTACGGAAACTGGTAAGTTTGGCTCTCTTGATCCACTCGACGCAGACGCGACGGGCAATCTGCCAGTTGCACGAATGTTATACGCCACCCCACTTGAGACGTCGGAGCAAAACAATATCACGAGCAGAGTTCTGGAATCTTTCCGCTACGATTCCTCCCAGCAAACAATTGAGTGGGTCGTGAAGCCGGGCCTAAAGTACGAAGACGGAACTTCCCTAACCCCAGACGATGTCGCGTTCGCCGTCGCCCGCATGGCGTACACTCGGCCAAAGTTTCCGGTTCTATCGGCGATCGAAGGGATAGAGCAATGGTCGAAAACTGCTTCGGGTCTCAGAACCTACCCGACTGGTATTAAAATCGACGGACAGAAAGTGTCAATCCAACTGACCGCACCAGTGGAGCATCCGTTGTTCCGTTTCTGTCTCGAGGTTTTCGCAATTATTCCTCGTCGCTGCGTTGACCCAGCGACCAACAAGGTTTCATGCAAAACAATTCCTGAGAGTGGACCGTATCGGCTCGTAAATCAAACCCCGGACACGGTTCTCTTTAAACGTCGAGAAATCGAAAGTACGCGTTCGCTACCAAAAGAAATCCAATTCGAATACGTCGCGGCGTCCGAACTCTCGGGTACGCTCGATAAACTCGATCAACGAACTGTGGTTGCCGGTAGCGAAGCAAACTATTCTTCGGCGACACGTAGGAAGCTTGAAGAGGCATTGCAGTTTCAATATCTGCCTGCATCGAGATTTGAAGTGCTTATCATCAACAAGAATGTCGGTCCGTTTTCTGATCCAAAGTGCCGTCAAACCTTTGCACGAACATTTAGGTCGGTGCTCAAGACCTTAGCTAGCGATCGCGTTGTAGAAGGAAGTGTCTTTACAAAGATACTGCCCGGATACGAATCGCTCGAAGAAATGGATAAGGCCGTCAAAGTATATCCTAACGACCTTGCAGACTGTAAAACCAAATTCTCAAAAAATGTAATCCCATGGGCGTTGGAAGAAGCGGACCGGGGTTCGCTGTTTGATCAGACGATTCGCGCAACACTCGAGAAACTTGGTGCCAAACCTTTGATTCCGAATTTTGTTCCGACTCGAAAGGATCTGGTCAAGAAGTTCACTGGCGACGAGATAGCATTTTACAATTCTGGCTCGGGCTTTTGGGCTCTTGATCCGATGGGCGACGTAAAAATGCTTTTCACGCCGAACCTTCACAAACAATTCAGCCAGGTAACGACGGACCCTAAGATTCAGTCGTTACTCGATAAACTTGATGCAAGCGCCAGCAGTTACAAGCGTGTGAACGAGTATCTTTTCCAAGAGTCGTTGTTCAACGTCTACGGACATCAACGACGCTTTTTCGCGACAAAGAACAGGTCTTTGATCCCCGAGTTAAACTTCGCAATCACTTCCCCTGCCCCTTGGCAGGTGTTCAGGGCGCACTGATGCAATCATTGGTGGCCGACTTCATTCGAGAGCTGAAAACGGCGGTTGATGTTCCTAAGAACATACAACTGTCGCCGCTCGCTTGCGGATCATTGGCGAGCATCTTTGATGAGCAAAGTTCAAAGATCATCAGTGAGTCGGTATGTTCTGGCATCGACATAGATCCCGCGAAGTCAGTCCTGAAGGGGCTCGTGGAGTTTGTCGAACGCCGTGCTTTTGCTGAAGGTCGCACGGCGGGACTGGCAATTTGCCAAACCGACCGATCTGATGGATTCGCGGCGTTTCCAAAAAGAATGCGCGATGATTCCGGATCAATCGCGCGACAGAACGCGTTCGCCGAAGCTGTCGAGCGGTTTGTATGGTCAACCTGGTGGGATGATACGTCGATCGGTCATGAACTGCGAGATGTGAGTCTTCTTGCACTCTGTCCTGGTGAAACAGCCCTTCACGATGTCGCCCGCGCGATCGACGTGGCTTCGATAGTGGAGATTCGGCCCCGACTTCAAGAATCAGAGCTTGAGGTTGTTCTCTACTTCGCATTTATCGAAGGCGGCGGTGTGGTCTCAGGCGGAGCCTGCGGAACGGATCTGCAAACCGAATCGACGCGGTATCGGGCACTCGGCGAGCTACTGCGCCATGCGCTTGCGGTGCGAAAAATGAATGTCGAGAGCATAGAGCCCGAAAGTTTTTACGAGCGTCGCCTCGCATACTTCGGGAACTCTCAAGAAGGTTCAGATTCTGCTCGCGCGCGAATTTCGACTCAAGGCACGAGAGGCGTCCGATTGCCCGAACTGCTGTTCGACTCGGAGGTGCCACACTCGCTTTCCGGATTAGTGACCGTGCATCGCTGCTATTTCCGAGGTCAGCCCGACTTCGTCGGCGGAAAGTTGGAGCGGCTATGTTTGTAACTGCCGCCAATTTTTTTGATCCGCGACGTGCGACTGGACTGTTCGCAATCGCGGTAGTGATTCTAACCAGTGGTCTCTACGTCGTCTTCGACTACTACCTCGATTCTGTCGGGCGGGAAATCGCGGGCAGTTGGCTTCAGTCTGAGGCCGTAGCGATTCAAGAGGGAAACCTATTATCATCGATTTCAAAAAATCAGCGAGTTCTGCTTTCGTCGCAGTTTATCAAAGGCATTAAGCTCGTCGATTCGACACGTCAGACTGCGGTCATTGAATTTGGACAAGACTACGACGAAACGATTCCTTCGAATCTGAAGGCGGGAAAGTTTGAAAGCCTGGTCTATGGGTTTCTTTATCGACGGGTTTACTACCGTCTTCCGGTCCAGCCCGATCTCGTTTTGAGTTTTCAAATTCAGTCAGACTTTTTGGTTCGTGCGTTCGTCGCAACGGTTGCCGCGTTTATTCTGCTCTTAACTTTTCTCTTCGTGAGTATTCGTAAAATCGAATCGAAGCGAATTGCGGCCGAAAATAAAAATCGCATTCTCCTCGGAGAAGTCGCGGCTCGAGTCGCACACGATATCCGTTCACCTTTAAGTACATTGAATGCCGTACTCGAGACGATTGAAGGGCTGCCACCAAGCTCGAGAAAGCTGCTGACGACTGCGATTCTGCGTATTCGAGAGATCGGACTCGGTATCGCAGACCATTCGAAGCTTGCAATGTCTGAGAGTTCGTCCCTAAGAGAAAACTACGGCGATGAACCGATGACGGCCGAACCGACACTTGTTGCGGATCTGCTTGAAGAGGTCGTGAACGAGAAACGAATCCAGTATCCGCGACGATCGGACGACATTTCCTTGACAACGAGCTCTGAAGCGCGCGCGAAGTTCGCTATTATAAATCCCGAAGAACTTCGACGAAGTCTGTCGAACATCCTAGACAATTCGATCGAAGCTTCGGCAGAAGGCACTTCGGTCAAGGTGAGCATCTACTCGAATGGTGAATTTCTTCGAATCACAATCGCGGATTTCGGTATCGGCATCCGCAAAGAACATCTGATGCGGCTGGGCGAAAAAGGATTCACAAAGAACAAACCGAATGGAACCGGAATCGGTGTTCACTTCGCCCGTCGGGCGTTGATGTCGTGGAATGGCAAACTCGAATACGAATCTACTATCGGAGTCGGAACGACGGCTACATTACAAATACCGATTGTCCCATCACCCGCATGGTTTCGAGAAGATTTGCGATTCACCGGCTACTCCACCATCGTCATCGTCGACGACGACCCGACGATTCACTCGGTTTGGAAAGATCGAATCGCACAAACGAATTCCGACATTTCGGTTGAGCACTTCTTCAACGCTGAATCAGCGACCTCTTGGGCGGTTCAGAACCGTGACTCTGCGAACGGCTGCCTGCTGCTAACTGATTTCAATCTCAATTCACAAACCGGCACCGGGCTTACCGTTCTGGAACGCTTCGGGCTCAAGCACCCCTCTGCCGTCATGGTCACAAACGCATTCAACGACAATGACCTGCGACGACGCTGCGAGAAAATGAATGTTAAACTGATGCCGAAGTCGCTGATGAATACGGCTACGTTTTAACTCGTGAACTCACCGCAAACTCATGGTAGCCAAAACCATCGCCAAAACGTACAAGGACGGCTAAAATGAAATCTTGCTGCGAAGCGAAAACATCGGAACTCGAAAAACTACGTTTAAAGCAAGGCCGAGTGCTTAAAATTGTACTCGCCGTCAACGCGGTGATGTTTTTGATCGAGGCGACTTTCGGTGTACTTTCGAAATCCACCGCACTTCTCGCGGACTCACTC
>JALHOI010000262.1 GCA_022843085.1 Pseudobdellovibrionaceae bacterium | reverse complement strand
AAATCATTTTTTCGTCGATCATATCGCACGCGATCTTCAAAGCGGCCTTCGCGGTGCGCTTACCGGTTCGCGTCTGCAGCATCCACAGTTTGCCGCGTTCAACGGTGAACTCCATGTCTTGCATGTCGCGGTAATGCTTCTCAAGCTGGTGGTAGGTCGCAACCAGATCGGCAAAAACCTTTGGCATTTTTTCTTCAAGCGATTCGCCAGGTGTGCCGGCGAGCTTAGCTTCGCTCGCTAAAATCGGAACTGGCGTACGAATTCCCGCGACCACATCTTCGCCCTGGGCGTTAATCAAATACTCGCCGTAGAATTCTTTAAGCCCGTTTGAAGGATTTCGCGTAAACGCCACACCGGTCGCCGAGTCATCGCCCATGTTGCCAAACACCATCGACTGAACATTGACAGCTGTGCCCCAGCTGGCTGGAATCGCATGCATCTGGCGGTAGGCGATGGCCCGCGAGGTATTCCACGAACGAAAGACAGCGGTGATCGCGCCCCAAAGTTGTTCTTTGGGGTCGCTGGGAAACTTTTGTCCCGTGCTGTCTGCAATTTGTTTTCTAAAATTCGCGACCAGCTTCTTTAAATCTTCAACCTTGAGGTCGGTGTCGAGTTTATAGCCCTTCTCATCTTTCATGTCTTCCATAGCCACTTCAAGAAAGGATGAGTTCATTCCCATGACCACGTCAGAATACATCTGAATAAAACGACGATAGGAATCCCAAGCGAAGCGCGGGTTACCAGAGGCCGTCGCCAGGCCTTCGACGGTTTCATCGTTCAAACCCAAATTTAGAATCGTATCCATCATGCCCGGCATCGACGCCCGAGCTCCTGAACGAACCGAAACAAGAAGCGGGTTTTTTTTATCGCCAAACTTCTTTCCGATCTTTTCTTCAACTCGCGAAAGTGCGGCTTCGATCGACGCGATCAAGTCTTTCGGAAGCTTTTCTCCGACATCGAAAAACGTCTGGCACATTTCAGTTGAAATCGTGAACCCCGGGGGAACCGGAATGCCAAGCGACGTCATTTCAGCAAGGTTCGCTCCCTTGCCCCCTAAGATGTTTTTCATCCCGGCATTGCCGTCGGTATCACCGGCCGAGAAAAAATAAACAGACTGATTTTTACTTTTCGAAGTCGTGGCTGTCGTTTGCATTAAAAATTCCTTAAGCCGTGAGCCAGGTAGTTCGCAACTTCGGTTAAAGCGACGCGATCTTGTTTCATCGTGTCGCGGTGGCGAATCGTGACTTTTTGATCATTCAAAGTTTCAAAATCGACGGTGATGCAGAATGGAGTTCCGATTTCGTCTTGGCGGCGGTATCGCTTTCCGATCGACTGCGAATCGTCGTACTGAACATCCCACTCTTTTGAAAGTTCGTCGCGAAGCTTCATCGAAGGGCCTTGCAGTTCGACCTTCTTCGACAGAGGCAAAATCGCAGCCTTCACGGGGGCAAGGGCTGGGACAAAGCCCATCACGACGCGCGTGTCGGGCTTTCCGGTCTCTTCGTCGACCGTCACTTCTTCGCGGTACGCATCGCACATGACAACAAGCACAAGACGATCGCAACCAACGGCCGTTTCAATCGCATAAGGCACGTAGCGCTCTTTCGCGGCCTCATCGAAGTAGTCGAGTTTTTTGCCTGAAAATTTCGAGTGCTGAGTGAGATCGAAGTCACCCCGGTTGTGCACGCCTTCAAGCTCTTGCCAACCAAACGGAAATTTGTACTGAACATCGACCGCGGCTTTCGCGTAGTGCGCAAGCTCGTCGGGGCCATGCGGCTTCCACTGAAGATTCTCGTGTTTGATACCGATCTGTTTATAAAATGCCCAGCGAGTTTCACGCCACTTTTCGAACCACGCCATGTCGTCGCCTGGCTTTACAAAATACTGCATTTCCATCTGTTCAAATTCGCGAGTGCGGAAGATAAAGTTGCCAGGAGTAATCTCGTTGCGGAAGGACTTGCCGATCGCCGCAATTCCGAACGGAATTTTTTTGCGCGAGCTCGTCAGAATATTTTCGTAGTTCACGTAGTGACCTTGCGCCGTTTCGGGCCGCAGATAAACCACGGCGCCCGAATCTTCGGTCGGCCCCATGTGAGTCTTGAACATCAAATTGAATTTGCGTTCTTCGGTCAGATCTTTCGAACCACAGTTGGGACATTTTTTTTCATTGATGTAGCTGTCGGTGTTATCGGCGCGAAATCGTGTCTTACACGCTTTGCAGTCAACCAGCGGGTCCGAGAAACCGTCGACGTGCCCAGACGCCTTCCAAACCGTTGGATGCATCAGTATTGCGGCGTCAAGACCCACGACATCGTCGCGGCGAACCATCGACTCCCACCACGCGCGCTTCACGTT
The DNA here is from genome assembly GCA_022843085.1 of Pseudobdellovibrionaceae bacterium. Lineage (GTDB taxonomy): Bacteria > Bdellovibrionota > Bdellovibrionia > Bdellovibrionales > JAMPXM01. The sequence goes on along the minus strand of JALHOI010000262.1, from coordinate 2,717 downwards.
GAGTTTCAATTGCGCCCCAAGCGGACCGTAGTCCCAGCAGCTGCCCAGGCCCCCGTAGATTTCGCTCGATTGAAAAACGAAGCCGCGACGCTTCGAAAGCGAAACCATGGTCGCGAGATCTTTGAGAGGTTCGATCGTTGATTTAGAGTCGGTCGTCGACATCGTGAGAGGCCCTTTCCGCTAGGAGGATGGGGCTAAGTTGCAGTGTTCACGAGGATGGGTCAATGACCGCGATTGGCCTGCAGAAACCAACCCCGATTTTAGGTCGTAACGCAATGCGGCCAGAAACAGGGCCTGGCACCTTTAGCGCTTCAGGATGGAATCCGCGGCTGCTTGTAGAAATGGCGTAGAGTCTGGGCTCTGGGACCGGGATTGGTGGAACGCTTGAATGACGGTTTCGCGCGAGGCGCCGGGCGCAATGCCGAGAACCTCGTGGGCGTCCCAGGTGTGCCCATTCCAGTTAAAGAAGACACTGAGTTGCCGTAGCTCACCCGCTACGACATCCACCGGCTGCGCCTGGCTTTCTTCCAGGCGCTTGAGGGCGGTAGCACCGTAGGTGCTCGATGAATGGCCGCTACCGTAGGTGCTCGATGAATGGCCGCTACCGTAGGTGCTCGATGAATGGCCACCCACCTTCGACTCGGGCTGACGACCTTGATTTCGTCGAGCCGCGATTTGGTCGATCTCGTTTGCGCGGTCAGCGCCTGTCAGGCCGAGTGCATTCGACCCGTGTCCTTTTCGGTTTAAGACGAAGGTGAGCCCGATTGCTGTGACAATCAATGCATTCAGCGCCACGACATCATCGATGCTTAGAGCGATCACCTGTTTAAGTCTCCGAACACTCTTCGTTCTCTCGACTTTTCGGTAAAGTTGACCACCGACTCAAGCTCGGCGCGTCTCACACTGAGACACTCGTGGGCTTAAGCGTAAGCTACAACCTCCCCGACCACTATTTTCCTCACTAAACTGCCGTTTCTTCTTAAACAAAGTTCGAATCCCGGCTACACGAACACGAGTTTCGACTTGCAAACGTTCAGGAGCAAACCATGGCCGCGATGAATCCTTTCGAACAGCAGCGTCCCATTGAAGGCATTGGTAAGATCATAGCCGTTTCGAGCGGCAAAGGCGGCGTTGGTAAAAGTACGGTCGCCGTGAATCTGGCAGCCGCCCTCTCTCGCAAAGGTCTTCGTGTGGGACTTCTCGATGCCGACATCTACGGTCCATCGCTTCCCCGAATGAGTGGCACGCTTCATCAGCGAGTTGAGCTTAACGATCAAAAAAAATTGCAGCCACTTGAACGTTTCGGAGTAAAACTGATGAGCATCGGCTATTTGATCGATGAAGATCTTGCGGTGGTTTGGCGCGGTCCGATGCTTTTTAAGGCGATGGATCAGTTTCTTCGCGACGTCGAGTGGGGTGAGCTCGACTATCTTCTGATCGACCTGCCGCCGGGTACCGGCGACATTCAGCTCTCGATTGCGCAAAAGGTACCGCTGGCAGGAGCCATCGCGGTCTCGACTCCGCAAAACGTGTCGCTCACCGATGTGAAAAAAGCGATCGATATGTGGGCTCGTGTTCACGTTCCAATTCTCGGGGTTATTGAAAATATGAGTTGGATGATTGTGCCGGGCACAAAAGAAAAGATTCAGCTGTTTCCAAAAGGGCAGCTTGATTCGTGGTTAACAGAACGCGGACTCGCCAAAATTGGAGAAATACCGTTTCATCCGTCGGTTGGTCTCGGGGCAGAGGCCGGTATTCCAGTTGTTGAAAGCGACCCGACAGGCGACGAAGCGAACGCGTTTGTAACGATCGCGGGCCGTTTACTCGAGATGTGATCTGGCCAGCAACTTCTGGCCAGCAACTTTTGGCCAGCAACTTTTGGCCAAAAGTTCAGGCGGCGCGTCGAAAGCTTTCTTCTTTAGGCAAGTTTTCAACTAAGACCTGATAGAGCGAAGTTCGAAGCGCCGGAAAACTTTCAGTCGCCTTACTTATAACAGCCTCAGCCATTGTCTGTTTTCCCGCTGCTGCGAAAAGAGCCACTAACTTTTCGAAAATCTCGGGTGATCCGTGGCCCTCAAAAATCAATCGACGCCCTCGATCGAGTAACTGATCGACCGGCAGAATTAGACAATCGAGTTCGAAGCAGACTCGGCGGTAAGCCGCCGAACCTACGTCCTCGGGTAATGCTTTTGCCAAAAATGCTTCAGCTTCTGCGCGCAAATCGTTTTTCAGAAATTCGCGTACGACAAACTCGACAAAATCAAAGCGCTTCGCCGCAACTTGAAAACCTATTTCGAAATACTCTTTCGCTGCGACTAGCTCAGATGTCGACAATGCAAGCTGCCCCGCCGTGAAAAATGAACGCTGAACGACAGCTATCAGCTGATCCGTTTTCTCGTGCAGATCGCGATAAGTTTTCAAAAGTGGAACCAACTCATCAAACCGTTCTGCACGAGTGACGGTATCAAATAGGTTTTGCAACCGCATCGAATCTTGAGGAAACGAGACGCGCAAAGTTGGAACAAGTTGGGCTGCGCCTTTGAGATCGCCCAGCTTCAAAAGCATTTCAAATTCGCCGTTGATAGTTTTGTAGTCGGCAGGCGAGCACTCGCGAGCTTGCTTGAAGAATTTCAAAGCTTCTTCGAAGCGCCCATGGTTTTGATGCAGCTGTGCCAGCCCACGAAGAGCACGAAGGGGCGAGGCATTCATCGCTCGCG
>JALHOI010000261.1 GCA_022843085.1 Pseudobdellovibrionaceae bacterium | reverse complement strand
GAGACGACTTCGCTGCAAGCTCGGCGAGTCGCTTGACTAAGTTTGATTCGGCCACGGCGCACGCCTGTAAACTTGAAACGAAGGCATCGTGATCGTCTGGCGACATTGATCGCTCGAGCGCGCGGCCAGCCGCTAGGGCCGCGAGCAAAAGCTTGCGGTCGGCGGGGCTTAGCTGGCTCACTTCACGCGGTCGCCAGGCTCGGCGCCATTGTCGGGGCTTAGAATGAAGAGGCCTTTGCCGACGGCGGGTCCACGCGTAGGATCGGACGCGGCCAGCACCATACCTTCGCTCATTCCAAACTTCATCTTGCGAGGCGCGAGATTCGCGACAACCACAGTCAGGCGCCCTTCAAGAGTTGCCGGGTCGTAAGCGGCTTTGATGCCCGCAAAAATCTGTCGCATTCCGAGCGGGCCAAGATCGATCTGCAGTTTAAGAAGTTTATCGGCTTCTGGAATCGCCTCGGCCTTTACGATTCTGCCGATGCGCAAATCGACCTTGTTGAAAGTGTCGATGTCGAGCGGCTGCGAATCACCCGAGGCCGCCGATGCGGCCGACCCTTTGACTGAGGCCGCCGATGCGGCCGACCCTTTGACCGAGGCCGCCGATGCGGCCGACCCTTTGACCGAGGCCGCCGATGCGGCCGACCCTTTGCCTGTTGCAGCTTGCGCGGCCGTTGCCTTTGACTGTGTTCGCGAATCTTCCACTTTTTTAACTTCTTCCTTCGAGGCTTCAACCATCGCGGCGATTTTCTCGGCTTCAATTCTGACCGCGAGATGCGAGTACTCGTTCACGGGATGACCGAGGCGAGGTTTCGACCAGTCTGTCCATGTGTAAGGTTTTTCACCGAATAAAGCCGCGACTCGATCTGCGTAATCCGGAAGAATTGGTTTCAGCGCAATGGCCATAGCTCTAAAAATATTGAGAGTCGTTGTTAAAACTTGTCTCGTTTCGTGTTCGTTTGTCTTGATCAAATTCCAGGGAGCTTTGAGATCGAAGTACTTGTTCGTTTCATCTGCATGAAGGCGAATTTGATTGATGACCTTGGCAAAGTCTCGATTCTCGAAATGTTCGGCGATAGACGGCCCGTCGGCCAGAATTCGCGCGTGAAGGGCCGCACCGGCTTCGTCCATCTGATCTGACAGGTAGCCCCCTAGCTTTTTGCCCAGCATTTGTGCGCCTCGTGAACCGAGATTCGTAATTTTGCCGACGAGGTCTGAGTTGACTCGGTTTACAAAGTCTTCGAGGCCCAGATCAATATCTTGAAGTTGAGAATTCAATTTTGAGGCAAAATAGTAACGAAGGTACGAGCCGTCAAAATGATTCAAATACGTTCGGGCCGAGATGAATGTCCCTTTTGATTTCGACATCTTCTCGCCATTGACTGTGAGGAAGCCGTTGACGAAAATTTCGGTGGGAAGTTTTCGACCGGCAGTTTTCAACATCGCTGGCCAAAATAGGCAGTGAAACTTGATAATGTCTTTGCCGATGAAATGAAAAATTTCAGCAGGCTTTCCGCCGGCTCCGACAGGAAGCCAGTAATCGTTCATCGTGTAGCCGCGCGCTTTTCCTTCAGCCGAATTGCACCACTGTTCAGTTGACGAAATGTAACCGATCGGCGCGTCGAGCCAAACGTAAAAATACTTCGATTCAAAGCCTGGAATTTTGAAACCAAAGTATGGAGCGTCGCGCGAGATATCCCAATCCAGAAGTTCGCCGTGCACCCATTCGCCAAGTTTATTTGCGACTTCTTCTGGAGCATGCTGTGGAACCCAGGTCGCGAGAAAATCGCGAAAGTCGGAAAGTTTAAATGCAATCGTATCAGATGACTTCAAGGTGGGCGTCGAAGCACAGATCGAACAAGCTGGCGACTTGAGATCAGTGGCAGCGTAGGTCGAGCCACAGTTGTCGCAGCTGTCGCCGTATTGATTTGCGGCTTCACATTTCGGGCAAATGCCTTTCACAAAACGGTCAGGCAGAAACATCAGATCGGTGTTGCACCAAAGCTGTTCGCGAGGCCTGACGTTCGTGTGACCTGCGTCTCGCATGCGAACGTAAAAATCCTCGGCAAGCTTTCGGTTTTCTTCCGAATTTGTCGACGAGTAATGATCGAACTGAATTTTGAAGTCGGTAAAGTCGCTAAGATGCTCGGCGTGTGATTTTGCAATGACAGCTTCGGGCGTCGTTCCAAGTTCACGCGCTTTTACCATGATCGGCGTACCGTGAGTGTCATCGCCGCAGACATAAATGCAGTCGCGTCCGTTCATCTTGTTCCAGCGCACCCAGAAATCCGCCTGCATATAGCCAACCAAGTGCCCAATATGAATCGGCCCATTCGCATACGGCAGCGCGGCCGTGACGAGACGCTTGGTCGAGGAGCCGTCTGTACCGACGAGACGCTTGGTCGAGGTATTTGTCATGGTGACGAGGATCGCAGAAATTGAGGCGTCGGTCGACCGTTTAGTCGCGCACCAGGCGCATTCTTCGTTTAAACAGAACTGTTGGTTTAGAATGATCGATTTTTAAAATAGTCTTCGAGACGCTACTCTTGAGCCATGGAACAAGACTTTATTCTTCCGAAAGTTCATGATTTAGCGCTGCAAAGCGGATCGGTACATAATGGATCGGCGCAGTCGACCTCGTCAGAACTGACCCTGCGCCCTGGCGAAGTTCTGGTTCGTGCCGGCGACACGCTCCGTGGCTGCTTCTTGGTCAAGAGCGGACGCTTAAAACGGCTTCGGGCCTACCGCGCTGGCGAATTTCTGCATGGGATCGCCGGCCCGGGCGATTATTTGGGACTTGAAGACGTCATCGCCGGTCATTCTGAGCGACATCGAGAGACTCTGGAAGCGATCGGCGAGACGGTTGTCTCGACTTTTTCGGCCGACCAAATCGCAACGTGGTGCAAATCGGTGCCCTCGGATTTTAGTCAACTTTTACGCCAGCGATTTGATTCGTTCCAAACCGAACGTTTTCTCAGTCGCCCGATTGACCTGCTTCCGGTACGCTCGCGCGTTGCGGCGACGCTTTGGCTGCTGGCCGTGAAGCACGCCAGTTTAGAGGGTTCGAGCCCTATTCGAACTCTTGACCTCAACTTGACTCGCGAGGAAGTCGCACATCTTGCTGGCACTGTGTACGAATCGGTCATTCGCACGCTGACAAGCTTGAAAAAAGAGGGTGTTCTAGATTTGAATGGTCGTGTGATTCGAATCTTGAACGACGTCGAACTCGCCCGCATCGGGCAGATTGTGATAAGTGACACTCATGGTGAAAACTCCTTCGTCTAAAATCGTTATTCGGCACACAACGGCTCTACCTAAGAATCGCACTGAAATCGAAGGGCTGTTAACTCGCCAAGGTGTTGAACTGTTTTTGAACGAACTCGGGCGCGGGGCAATCGAAGCTGAAGTTTCGAGCGAACCCTCAGGCGTTTCGTCGATTGATACTTCGAACGACGCGGAACCTTCGCCCGGCAGCGAGAAGCTTGCGCTTGGCGATACCATGACAGTTCGCTTGCCCGCCCTCGAGTTCACGGGGCTCACGGGCCTCGCGCAGATGCTGGTTGCGGCCAAAGCTCCAGAAAAAATAAAAGCCTTGATCGAAAACAGCCCAGTTTTTGGCAAGGTCGGAGCTAGCCTCGATGTTGCCTACGGATACCTGCGCGGAGGGCTGACCTTCTCTTCAAAAATTACAGAGTGGACGTCGAATTCAGATTCATTGACCTATGTCGACGAGGGCGTTGAACTTCCGAAGGTTTTGAAGTCGTGGCGACACACCCATAAGATTTCTGAGAGCGGCGATGGCGGAATGATCGTTGACGAGCTCGAAGTAGAAGTGGATCCAGCCCTGGCTGCGCCGGTCATCGAGGGTGCTCTACGGCTGCATCTTGAGAGTCGGGGTAAGGCCTACAAGCGAGTCTTTGAGAAGGCCTAGTTCGTCTTTCGTTTGGGGGCTCATTCGCGGCACCCTGGTTGAAGAAACGGGTGCGGTCAAAACTGCAATTCCTGGCTGAAATGCCTCTGAAATCGAGGTCTTGGGTCAAACCTACGCGCACAGATGTTGTAACCGTTAAGGTGAAGGTTGGTCGCAATGGGTTTACCGAGCATTCATATTTTTTTTCGAAGTTCGAGTCTCGCTTTCGTCGCGAAAATTTTTCTGGTTTTCTGGGCCATTTCTTTTCCCCTACATGCTACTGAAGCGCAGGCTTCTGGAAATTGCGTGTTCCATGATCTTGAACCTCAAGAGCATTGCCCTGCGCTAGCTTCGGGGCGTGCGTTCGAGATTTTAAGCATGGGGGAAGAGGCGCTGATATTTATTGAAGACGATGGGTCGCAAGTTCCAACTAAAAGGTCCGTGCTTGCAAGTGCGCGAATCGAAGATTCGGTTTTGCTCGATGAGATCGACGAAGACACCGCCATGCTACTTGAACGTGAAATCATCGAACTTTCAGGCGCGCGCTACGAACTTCCACGCAGTCGGAGCGAGTTAAAGCAGCTTGTCGGTTTTCCTGAAAATGCCGACGTCGCAAGCGAAGACTGGGTCGAAATGATTCGCGTTCACGCCGAGATGACCTTGTCGCTTTCGAAAACCGCCAGCCAGTTTTTGCTCGAACAATTGGGACTTGCGTCGCCACCGTCTGCGCCAGCAAGTTCACCCGAAATTGAGCCAAAAACTGAGCCAGAGATTGTTCCCGACACCGCGGTTGGAGCGAGTGAAGTCGTCTTAAACCCAGCTGTAGTTGAAGCTGACTGAGATACGATTTCCGCGAAGACCATCTTTAACTTGAGGTACTTCGTGGCGAAGCCAACTTTCAAACAAAATCACGTCTCCCTCTTCGGGGACGAGCGAGACAAACGGCTTCGCGTGAGGCGGTGCATTCTCTAATCGCGGTGGCTGGGCCATAAACTTGTCGAGGCGTGGATCTTCGAACTTAATCGGGCTCGAGCCCTTAGGAAGAGCCACATAGTATGTGCCACTGACCACCGAGAGTGGGTGAAGATGAAGGCTGTGTGCGGCTCGGCTGGGCATGATGTTGACCCAACACGATGACATGGCCAGACGGCCTTCGCCGAGATCCCACATTTGTTTTCGCGCGAAAGCCTTCAC
>JALHOI010000260.1 GCA_022843085.1 Pseudobdellovibrionaceae bacterium | reverse complement strand
AAATTTTGGCCGAACAACATTACCGGACGGCCAAGCGTTTGCTTGAGCCTCTGGGTGTCACGGTGGGCCTTTTCACAGGTTCCATAAAAACGAGCGAGCGAAATCAAGCGCAAGCGATGCTCGAGCGCGGCGAAATTCAACTCGCGGTTGGAACCCACGCTCTCATCGAAGACGCCGTCGTGTTTAAGAACATTGGCCTCGTCATCGTCGACGAACAACATCGATTCGGAGTTCACCAGCGCGCGAAGCTAAAAAACAAAGGTCGCGAGCAAGAGGGGTGGCCCCACTTCTTAATCATGACGGCGACTCCAATTCCTCGCACTTTGGCGATGACCGTATATGGTGATCTCGATGTTTCGATCATCGACGAGCTTCCCGAAGGGCGTTCACCGATTCAGACGCGGGTCGGTTACGAATCTCATCGAAATAAAATGGTCGAGTTTGTTCGAAGCCAGATCGCTAGGGGTCGGCAGGCGTATTTTGTTTATCCGCTCGTAGAAGAAAGCGAGAAGATCGATTTAAAAAATGCGATGACCGAATTCGAAAATCTTAAGATTGCGTTTCCAGAAGCGAAGCTCGGCCTTCTTCACGGGCGCATGAAGCCTCAAGAAAAAGATCAGGTGATGCGAAGCTTTGGTGACGGAGATTATCAGATTCTGGTCGCGACCACAGTGATCGAAGTCGGAGTCGATGTTCCGAACGCGAATGTCATGGTCATCGAGCACTCTGAAAGGTTCGGTCTTTCGCAGCTTCATCAGCTTCGCGGCCGTGTCGGTCGGGGTGAACATAAAAGTTTTTGCATCTTGATGTTGGGTCACGCGGTCAGCGAAGAAGCTCGAACTCGCGTGAAGGTCATGGAAGAGACGACCGACGGGTTTGTCATCTCAGAGCGCGATCTCGAAATTCGCGGACCCGGTGAATTCCTAGGTACCCGTCAGTCAGGTCTTCCCGGGTTTAAGCTGGCAAACATCGTCCGCGACGCTCGCATCCTTCAAGACGCGCGGGATTCGGCTTTTGAAATCTTCCGTCGCGACTCGAGTTTAAAGAACATCGAACATCGACCGCTCCGTGAAGAACTGCTAAGGGCCCATGGAAAAACCGCACTGGCCGCCATCGGTTGATCTCTACCACTGATCATTTGCCTCACGAGCGCCGCGTCATGATTTCTGGTTCTGTTTTTGGGAGGCCCGTGATTTCGTGACCTCCATGAGATCACAACACTCACAGCCGGCGCGATTCGCAGCCGATTTATTGAGCAACAGCTCATCCATTTTATTGAGCAACAGCTCATCCATCGTTCGCGGTTTTGTCTTGGTTGCGACTTTTTTTTGCATGCTAGGCACAGCACAGGCGGGCGACCGCTTACACTTGCGCACCGGGGAGGTCGATTTAACCAATCCGTCTCAAGCCACCAACGTTCTCGCGCTGCCAGATTTCGATGCGGCTTCCGAAGATGCAGAGCCCGCGACCAAAGCCCGCCGGCCCGCTTGGATCGGAACTAAAGAGAAACGCCCGAACAAAAAAGCCGATGCTCGCAAGCTGCGCCATTTCGTAGTGCAGTTCAAGGAGCGTCTCTCAAACGGGGACTTCGTCAACTTGAAGTCGCTCAAGTTCACGATCATTCGCTACATCCCCGATGATGCTGTTGTGGTCGCGGGCACCGCGCGGAGAGCCCAAGTGTTGGCGAAATCGTCGAACCGAATTCTCGCGATTTCGCCTTACCGGCCCGAGTGGAAGCAGTCCCCAGATCTCGGCGCATCGTCCGTCTTCTCAGGAGACCCGAAGGTTACGACCGTGGTCCGCCTTTTTCCAGGCCAAGATGCTAAAGCGGTCGCGACTCAGTTGAGAAAATCGAAGGTCGACGTGAAGTCTGCTGCCGGCCGAACTTTGATTGTCGCGTCGAAACGTTCGCAGCTGCAGGCCCTGGCGCTCCTCGATCCAATCGAGTGGATCGAAACCGCACCCGTCGTCGAGCCTCCGCTTTTCCAGGACGACCGGCTGCGTTTTTTTGCTGCAGCAACTCCAGGTGACTACTCGGATTTAACGGGTTTTGAGAGCGGCACAAAGTTGATGAAGTTCGATTCAGTTTGGGCGCGGGGCTTTGCGGGCGATGGTCAGATCGTCGGCTTTACGATCGCGGGCGATAGCGCGGCCGCGCGCGAACACGTGAAGGGCGGAGCCCAACTCGCACAAGTCAGACCACAAAGCGTGGTGGGTCTGCCGTTTGAAAACTCCAGTGTGAACGCAAAGATCAAAGACATCTTCGGCAAATCGTATGCGGCTGGAGCTCGCATTCACACGAACTCGTGGAGCACGGCTGCGGCCGGAGTTTACGATTCGATGGCGCAGCAGGTGGACGAGTTTATTTACGCAAACCCCGATTTCCTGGTTCTTTTTGCGGCCGGCAATTCAGGCGAGGATTTCGATCGTGATGGCCGCATTGACGGTAACTCGATTGGAACACCGGGCACAGCAAAGAACGTGTTGACGGTCGGTGCGAGCAAAAACCGAATCACAAGTGGCGGCATTCAGGCGAAAATGATGGAACTTCGCAGCGGTCCTGCGAAATGGAGCGCCGAGCCGATCGCGAGCTCGATGCTCTCTGAAAACGATCGGGGCCTTGCGGCTTTCTCAAGTCGTGGTCCAACCGCCGATGGACGACTGAAGCCCGAGGTCGTTGCGCCTGGTACAAATATTTTGTCCGCTCGTTCGAACAATCCCAAATCGGACGCACTTTGGGGTGCTTATAACGATGATTTTGTTTGGTCCGGAGGGACCTCGACGGCGACTCCGCTGGTCGCAGGTGCCGCCGCTGTTGTTCGTGAGTATTTGATCAAAGATCGCAAGCTTGCCGCTCCGTCGGCGGCGATTGTAAAAGCCGTGATGATGCACACGGCCGAAGATTTGTTCCCCGGCCAGTTCGGAGCTGTCGGCACGGCGAAAGGACAAGAGCTTTCGAGCGTGCGGCCAAATATGGATGAGGGATACGGACGGGTCGATGTCGAAAAGGCGACTCAGCTTTCGTCGTCGCTGCTTGTCGACGAGCGAGTCGGACTTGGGCCCGGCGAGAAGCACGGATATCCGATCACACTCGCGAAGGCCACCGAGCTGGTTGCGACCCTCGTTTACGCGGATGCACCGGGGGCCCTCGCGGCATCAAAAACCCTGGTGAATGACTTGGATCTTGCGATCGTCGATGCAAGTGGCCGCCGACATGAAATTCTCGACCGCGTAAATAACAACGAGCATCTGCAGCTTTTGCTTCCCGCGGGAACCTATCGCATTGAGGTTCGCGGCGAGAATGTCCCGATCTCGAAGCAGTCCTACGCGCTCGTCGTTTCGGCCGGCCCGTAGCCGCTGACTTCAGCCATGTGTGTCGAGCATGTGTGACTAAAAAGAGACGCCGGTGCGACGAGAGTCGGCTCGACAGTGAGCATTCCTTACAATCTTAGAGGCTGCTGAAGTTATAGGCCTCGTCTCGCGATCAAGAATCTGTCAAAGCCTGAAATTCTTGCGGCTCGGTGCCGTTCATTGTCGCCGTTTGTTGATGGAGAGTGTCATGAATGCTATAACCCTGCTCGAGCGACCGCTGTTTTTAGGTCTCTTTCTCAAAGTCGGTGGGGCGACTCAGAAAGAATACTGCATAGCGTTACTCCGAAAAAGTCGTGGGAAGTTCGTGGGAAGCTCGTGGGAAGAAGGACGTGGCGTATGACGGTCAAGAATACCATTGGCAAAATGGGGAGAAACGCGTGAAAGAAAACGTGAAGGCTAAACCGTCGACGAAGACGACCGGAAAAGCTCCTCAAGCAAAGTCGACCGCGATTTCAAAACAACCGGTTTCAAAACAGAAGAACGCGAAAGCGGCATCGGGAAATCCGAAAGCCGTGAAGGCGTCGATGGCCGTTCAGGCTTCGATTAAGGCTCCCTTGAAAAATAATTCTCCAGCTCCTGCAGCGACTCCGAAAATGAAAACAACGCCGCTGCGCACCCTAGCGACTTCAGCCAAGTCGCCGGCGATGAAAAATCCGCCGGCACCCGTCGCGGTTGTCGCGGCGCCCGTGAAGGTCGTTGAACCGGCGGTAAATCCTGACGCCGCATTGCTGGCGCCTAAAACACCTGCGCGCTCGAACCGAGGTTATCGTCCAGGCGCCGTTGAAGCCACGAAGACTTTGGCTGAACTGAGCGATGAACCGATTGAATTTAAAGTCGGGGACAACGCCGTTTACCCAGGTCATGGCGTCGGTCGCGTCAACGCGATCGAGACCAAAGAGATCGCGGGCACCAAACTCACGTTCTACAGCATTCAGATTCTCGATAGCGGCATGAAGATCATGGTTCCGCAAATGAACGTGAAGAGCGTGGGCCTGCGCCCTATTATTTCGAAAGAAGAAGCGACGCTGGTTGTTTCGATTTTGAAGCAGACTGACGTGAAGATCGACAACCAGACGTGGAACCGTCGGTACCGTGAGTACATGGAAAAGATCAAAACCGGCGGTGTTCGCGAGATCGCTGAAGTTTTGCGCGACCTGTTTTTGTTGAAAGTGGATAAAGAACTGAGTTTTGGCGAGCGCAAAATGCTCGACACGGCTCGAAGTCTCCTCATTAAAGAGCTGATCTTGGCGACGGGCCGCGATGAGCTCATGAAGGAAGCGGAAGTTAAAGCGATTCTAGATCTGTCCTAGGTTATGTCTTTGGACGTTTCGAAATGGCCGTGCCGGTGGGGATCGGTGTGGCACTCAAAGGGGAGTCTTCGCAGCCACCGGTCTAACCGGTAACAATTGATGTGCGCGAAGCGGCGGAACACAAAGTACCAAGCCTCGTATCTTAAGAGCCCGGTTGTGAAAGCAACCGGGTTCGTTTTATTGTAGGTCCTTACAGCGCGGTTCGCGTCGCGCTTTTTAAAGGACTTCTCGATGTCACCGCATTCTGATTCACTGACTGATTCTATTTCCGGCCCAGTTCGAGTTCGGTTTGCTCCAAGCCCGACAGGCTACCTACACGTTGGCGGCGCGCGCACCGCGCTCTACAATTTTCTTTTTGCAAAACGCCACGGCGGCAAATTTATCTTGCGAGTTGAAGACACAGACCTCGAACGTTCGACGGAAGAGTCGATGAAGAT
>JALHOI010000259.1 GCA_022843085.1 Pseudobdellovibrionaceae bacterium | reverse complement strand
GCTCAACCATCGTGCCTTGATCAACGATTCGACCATCTTTCAGAAATAATACGCGGTCGACGCGGTCGAGAACCGAAAGTCGGTGGGTCACCATCAACCGAGTCGTGTTCTTCCAAACTCCGAACAAAAGTGAATCGAACAAAAGGCGTTCGGTCTCAACATCGACGGCACTCAAGGCATCGTCGAGTAGAATCACGGGGCGCGACAGGTAGGCGGCACGCGCAAGACCGATACGCTGTCGCTGGCCGCCCGAAAGATTCACACCTCGTTCGCCGATCTCGGCAGCGAGTCCGTCGACGACGCCCTCTTGGTTGGGATCAAACTGGGCCGCGCGCAACGCGGCAAGAACACCGGTGTCGGTTTCACTGCCGACGTCATAACGAAAGACGATGTTTTCTCTCAAACTGGCGCTCATCACAAAACCATCTTGCGGAACAAAACCAAAAAAGGCGCGCCGGTCTTCACGCGATTTACCGCTAAGTGCCGTGTCTCCAACCTTAAGTTCGGCGACCTCGGCCGCTGTTTCGCCCAGAAGACTCATCAGCAGTAGTGATTTTCCACTGCCGACCTCACCCACGATGGCGGCGAACTCGCCAGCTGCGAGTGAGAACGTAACATCGCTTAAAATTTCGTTGCCATCGATTCGAAGTCCCAGCTGTTTTACCTCAAGACCTTGCGAGAATTTCGGCGTTGTTCGCTTAGAAAAGGCATTGGCCTCGTTTCGTCGGCGGCGTGCTCCGGCATCTGAGAATGACGCCCGCAGATCAGATGCGACCGCTACGTGGCGAAGTAAAAATTTTTCGATTCGTGTGATCGAAGTCCAGCCGTCAAAGGTAAAAGTAAAAATCCACGGCACTTGGCGAAATGGCCTCGACAAGAACACACCAAAAATCCAGAGCAGCGCAAAATAGTCTCCGGGTGTCGCCGAGGGGCCCTTTATTCTTGCTAGCGTCGCGACAGCCGCAACGTTCATAAAAAAGTTGATGGACGATCCGAATGAACCCATCATTTGCCCGTTCGTGACCATTCGTACTCGATTGACGGTCTCTTCGACCCGCTTCCGAAAGATTTTTTTCTCGTAACTTTCAATCCAGCCTAAGATGCGCAGCAATCTAATATTCTGAATCCATTCGTTCACGAGGCCTGTTCGGTCGGCCGCAAGCTTCTTGAACATTTGAAAAAATCGAGACTGCCGAACAGAAAGAATGATGCTGATGGCAAGCACCACCACCATGACAAGTACGGTGACCCCTACTGGGATGCCGCAAATCAACTGCACAGCGATCGGCGCACAGATGAATGGAAATATCACACCGGCACCCATTGGAATTGTCTGATCAACGATCGCTGTCGAACCGGGTACATCGGTCGCGTAAATCGAGACAACTTCGCCAACCGTTTGGCCAGCGGTCTGATCAAGCCGAAGCGACATCGTTTTTTGGTAAATCACTTCGGATATAACTTCTTGGCGCTTCATGGCTTCGCGAACCCCAAACCAGGTTGAAAGCGTCGAGACCCACTGAGCCAGCAGCATTGTTACGAATGCGGCGACCAAAAGCGAGACAGCGTGATACTGAACCAAGTACTCCTGAATTCGACCGAACGCGCCTTGATCGTAAAGCACCTCAGTCGCTACACCCGTCAGTCGGTCAACAAAAACTTTCTGCAAGAACGGTGTCGCAAGCCCGACCAGGGCCGCAGCAAACGACAAGATGACCATCGCGATGAGCCACGGCCAACGGTACGTCAGCATAAACCGCAGCGTTGAATTGTTAAACCTCACGTCACACGTCGGCTCGAAGCCGTAGGTCGAAACTTGAGGCTCGCAGAATTGATGCAGTAACGCAGACCATTCGGACCAGGACCATCTTCGAAAACGTGACCGAGATGCGCTTTGCAGTTGCGGCAGACGACCTCGACGCGAGTCATTCCGTGCGAGGTGTCGAGCCGATCTTCAACTTTCGAATTTTCATTTTGAACGCGCTTGCCTAAAGCCATCGCGCTGATCATTTGATCAGCGGGCTCCGAAAAACTCGGCCATCCGCAGTGAGAATCAAACTTCGCGGCCGATTTAAAAAGAACCTCGGCACAGCAAACACATTCGTATTCGCCGTCTTCAAAATGATTCCAGTATTCCCCTGTAAACGCGCGTTCAGTGCCTGCCTCTCGCGTGACTCGGTATTGCTCAGGCGTAAGCCGCTTTTTGTAGTCAGCATTTGATGATTCCATGGCCGCTAGAATGCCGCTTTTTGGCGCCCCTGAAAAGCGGATGAACACGAGTCAAGATGCGTTAAACAGGCGATCTCGCCAGCCAACGGCTCTAGCGCTGTTGCGGCAGCCCGCTGCTTCGCGCACTCAGTTTGCACACGCATTGGGCATGGCCCAACGTTACGTCGTTCTTGCCTTAAGCCTGATTGTCGCGTCGCAAGTTGCGTGCTCGCGCACGACTAAAGTTTATTCAGACCCTTCCGCTCTCGCGGTGAATCCAGTCTCGACAGACGGACGTTCAAAACTTCCAAAGGACTTTTACAATCAATCCGTGAATCAAGCGACAGTCGAGCTTCAGCCGGATGGAGCCACGTCGACGTCAAAAGCAATTCGATTTCAAACAACCTCAGCCGCGAATGGCACCGGTGGATTCAATGGGCCAGGTATCGGCAACCGCGCTGTTTTGGGGCTCGGATCGTGGCACTCACGCCCCGTTTCGCAGGCAGAACCGCTGACCTTCGACGCTCAAGTGTTCGGCGGATTCGAATCCGTCGGCATCAGCCTGCAAATCGATCTGAAGTGTGACGGAGCCGACGTGCGGGTTGTGCACGCCGCCGGTGCAGCTATCGCTTCAGGTACCGGTTCAGCGGCGGCGGCACCCGCTGGCGACGGCTACACCCGCTTGACGGCGTCACAAACCTCGGCGATCTGGCTTTCGCCGTCAGCTCCAATCTTTGATGCACAGATGAGCATGATCTTGGTACCGGCGTCGGGCCCCGCCGTCTCACTGGCCGCTTTGCTTTCGGCGTATCCAGCCGCCTGTCTAAAAAATGCGTCGACGGGTGCCGCCGATCTTCCGCGCGGCATTCCGACAGCCGCTATTCTTTGGAGCCTCGGCACCGACAACACGGCGTCTAACAACAGCACACTTGTTCGCCGATTCACTGTGGGCAATGAAGTTTTCGAGGGGCTTGAATGAAAACAGGCAACTCTTCAAAATCCTCAGGTTCCGTGCCGCTATTTGGTCTCGTATTCGGTCTTTCGGTGATGATGTGGTCGGTCGCGCCAAACGCGTGGGCAGCCCCCTCGCGAGCACAAAAAAATGAGCTTGCAGAGAAGCTCCCGTCAAAGAATGCACCCAAACGGTCCTACATCGACTTTTCAGCCAACGAGCCAGCGGTCGTGGTGTCACCACGCGCGTCTGAGCTTGACCGTATTTTAAAAAATTCAGATCAAGATATGAATTCGGCTACAGCAACTGTTCGGTCGCGGAAAATTCTAGCCGCTCCCGAGGGCGATTCAGCAGAGCCGATTTCGGCACTCGCCGCGCCTCAGCCTGCGATTTCGGCACTCGCCGCGCCTCAGCCAGCAACGCCGCCGGCCAAAGCGACCGCAGTCGCGACTCCGCCACCACGAAAAGCCGTTGTGAAAGCGGCGCCGCCACCGAAGGCCGCCACTCAGCCTGTGTCGCCGCAAGCCGTGGTCGCTCGCCCCATACCGCCCAAAATGACGGTCGCAACACAGTCGCCGGCCGCGCCGGCCCAGTCAGCTCTTGCGACCGAGCCGTTGATTGCAAGCCCGCCCGAGTCTTCGTCGCCAGAAGCGCTTTCAGTAAAGCCTGACGCTCCCACAGGCACGCCAGATGCGGTAATTGTAGCGGCCGCCGACGACGAGGGTTTCTTCGAATCGACTGCGGCTCGAAGCCTGATCTTTGTTCGAAGCGGCTACCTCAACGCTGGCTACAAAAAATTTGACGATCGAATGACAAACGGAGCGACGTCGCTCGGACTCGCGGCCTCACGAGGCCTGATGACCTCGTGGGGTGAATTCGAAGTTCGGGCCGCCCTCGACATCTATCACCCGATGGATCAGAGCGTGACGATCGACAATATCCGAATGCTCACAGCCCGCACTGAAGTCGCGTACTGGTTTTCACGCTCCCGTGTACGACCCGGTCTTTCTTTGGGTCTCGGAATGGCGGATTATTCGATCCGCAGCTACCGCGCAGTCAGCGATGAAAATGAGTCAACCGTCGTACTTAAAACGCACGCGAAATCGCGCGCCTTTGCGCTGATTCCGGCGACTTCGCTTCGGATTGAACTCTCAAAAGAACTCGTCGTCGACGCGCAGACTGAGTTCCTCGCCCTTCTCGGCGGCGACGCTACAGACGCGGCTCAGGGTCTCGGCCTCACTGTCTCGCTCGGCTGGATGTACTGACGCCGCTGACCTTCACCAAAATCAGCTGAATCGGATGACCAAATCGTGACGAAGCATCCACCTTTGCGGTAGGGGTTAGGCGAGAGGTCGCAGGTTAAGATGATGAACTCAGATCCCGGTGTTCCGTCACCAATCGCAGCACTCCAGTGGTTGAACTACCACCACTTGTATTACTTTTGGGTCATCTCGACCGAGGGCAGTATTGCGCGCGCGTCGGTGAAATTGAGGCTCGGGCAGCCGACTTTGTCGACTCAGCTTCGCCTGCTGGAAGATTCGCTTGGTCAAATTCTTTTTGACCGTCGCAATCGCCGCCTCGTTTTGACTGAAGCCGGCAAAGTCGCATTTCAATATGCCTCTGAAATTTTTCGCATGGGCTCTGAAATGGTCGAGGCTTTACACGACCGCGCACCCCACGGCGAGAAAACACATCTTCAGATCGGAGCCCTCGATAGCGTTTCGAAACACATAATTCTGCGACTGACCGAGGCCGCTTACGCAGCTGGGCCCTGCACCGTCTCGATACTCGAGGGAAAAGGCGACGAGTTACTACGCGAACTTCGCGCGCATCGTCTCGATTTACTCCTTTCAAATTTTCCGCCCAGTCTTGATGAAAGCGGTCAGCTGACCGTTCGATCAATTGGTCGGCTGCCAATATCTGTCTACGGTGCGCCGAAGTATCGAGGCTTGATAAAAAAGTTTCCCGA
>JALHOI010000258.1 GCA_022843085.1 Pseudobdellovibrionaceae bacterium | reverse complement strand
GATCGAAATACTTGGGTCGTACGCGCGCGCACAAGTGTTAGGTTAAATCTCTTCGGTGTGAGTCCTCGCCCGGAAGATAATGGCAGAATGTATGTCCGCGTCACTGCGATCGTCGGCCGAGATGGTTCGATCACAGTTCTTGCTGATCACAATCGCCAAAAACTACAGAAGCAGATTCTTGAGATGGCCCACCTGCCGCAGGGAACTGCTCCGGTCACTGACTACGAGGGACTATTGAACGATCGAACATTTCGGATTGCGGCCGTGCACGATCGTAGTGATGGCATGAGCGGCGATGCCTTTGGCGATTACGAACCGGCACGTTACCGAGTGACAACCTCGCGGCTTGTCGAAGTCAAAACGAAACTGAAGAGGCGGCGTGGCCACAAAATCACCTATGAAACTCACTTCGAAGATGGAAGTTACGACTCGCGCTGGGGGCTTGTTTTGCCAGGAGAAAAACCAAAGAAGCGATTCCCACGTAAACCCAAACCCGCACCCGAATCCAACTCCGCACCGGAACTCGAACTCGTATCCGAATCCGAGCCAGAACCGCCCCCAACTGAGCCACATCTCGAAGAGGCCACGTCCGACTAGGGCCACGCTGGATGTGGGCCCTTTCGATGTTATGCAGGCGAAACGCTCTTGATTTGGATGTCGAAAACACCTGCGCTTTCGCCGGTCGCTGTTCTCACAAAGTCGACGATGACTGATTTTTGCTCGCTCGCTGATAGCGACTTCAGAATTAGATCGTCGGCGTTTAGAGCTTCGCCCTTGAAATACATTTGTGTGATGAGTTCGTGGTAGCCACGCTTCATGATTCGAAAGTGAATGTGAGGCGGGCGAACCCAATTTTGATCCGCTGGGTAAGCTCCGGGTAGAATCGTTTTAAAACGATAGTGGCCCGATGCATCCGTGACGGCCCGACCCCAGTATTGGAAGTCGGGATCAAGCGGAGCCGTGTTTGGATCGTTCGGGTGATCGTATTTTCCCGAGGCGCAGGCTTGCCAAATTTCAACCAAGGCTCCGGGTACGACGCTGCAGGCGGTGTCGCGCACGGTACCTTCGACCCAAACGATGGCGCCGGTCGCTTGGCCCGTGCGACCTTGAACCGTCGTCAGGTCGGTATCTTTGTCGGCTTGATTGACGATTGGGTAGAAGGGGCCCCGTGCTTGGCGTGCTGTCGCTTCGCAAGTCGCAGCCGAATTTGCCTTTGCCGAAAATCCGACGATACCGGCTAGTGCGGTGAAGGCGAGCGGCGCATTCTTTAGAAACGATCGACGCGAGTCAGGTTTTAGGATCGCAGTCACTTCGGTGGGTTTGGTTTCGGTCTTCATCAATTGCTCCTGTGTCAACTTCGCGCTGGAGTCATTCCGCCGCGATGAACTAGTTCTCATCGAAGTTTTAACATTAAGATAATAAATTGGGTTTTGAGGTATGATAGATGGAATTCATGATACAACCTGAAGCACTGCGCTATTTCATTGAGCTCACTCGAACGCTCAACATGTCTCGTGCGGCCGAACGACTTGGCGTTACGCAACCCACTCTGTCGCATAGCTTGCGGCGTCTTGAGGAGTCTCTTGGGGAAGATCTTTTCATCAGGTCGCAACGCGGCCTGCGGCTAACGGCGTCTGGCGGGCATCTGCTCGAACGCGCGCAAGACCTGCAGACTTGCTGGGACGCGATCACCAGGTCTGTCCGAGAAGAAACGGGCGAAGTGAAGGGCCGTGTGCGTGTTGGCTGTCACACGGCGGTCGCGCAGTACACGCTGCCGCAATTTCTTCCGAAACTTTTGAAAGCGAATCCGCTGCTAACAGTGACTCTTAGGCATGGACTCTCTCGGCATATGACCGAGCACGTGGTGAGCGACGAGCTTGATTTAGCACTCGCTATTAACCCAAGGCCGCATCCAGATTTGGTCATTAAAGAGCTTGTGCGAGACCGCGTGACCCTGTGGGCGGCTGCAATTTGCGCAAATCCTGACGTATTGATTGTCGAGCCTGACCTTGCACAAAGCCAGGATGTGCTTGCAAAGCTTCGCACAAATGGAATCAAGTACAGTCGCGTGATCGAGAGTTCAAGTCTCGAAGTCATCGCGCAGTTAATGAATGCCGGAGTCGGCCACGCAATTTTGCCTGAACGAGTCGTCCAGGCATTTGCGACGGTTAAAGTGCAGGCGCTGAAGGAGACACCTGTCTTTCAAGACCGCATGTGTGCGGTTTATAAGCCCGAGTTTCGAAAGACCGAGAAGGGTAAGACGTTACTTCTGTCGCTGAAAGCCGCATTTTTGACAAGAACCCGAGGCGAGTAATCGGTAGAGATTAAAACTGATCGGTCTGCACCACGATCAAGTCGATGCGGGTGCGAATGGGCTATCGGATTCGGAGGCTCAAAATTATAAACGACGGGGATTTTTTTATTACTGACAAACGTAAGAAGATTCGGCGAGCAATTCGCCATTTTTGGAAACTCGAAATACGCCGGCATGATTGGCAAAATTGCGGGTGTCGGTGCCGAAGGTATTCAAGATCGTCACATCGAGTAGTTGGGGACCCTTAGACGTATCTATAGGAACGGAAGCCGTTATAGTTAATTGTGGTATGCGTACAGATTCTTGAGCGCGTCCAGGTACAATCATCGAAGGATGTTCGGCGCTGCCATTTTGGGTCAGACTTCGAAGCTGAATGAGTATGTTTCGGCTCGATGGCGATGTGAATATTTGAAAGGCTTTGTCGGTTGAACCATACTTTCCGAGGTCTTTAATCATGCAATCATTCTTTGCCAGCTGGATGTAGGCTGAGTTCCAAAAGTTTGCAGACGGCTCTACGGCCGTTGCCGCGTGGGCTCCGAATTCCTGTGCGAGCACCAAGAAAGTAAAATTCGAGAGTCCAAATTTAAAAAGGCTTCTCATGAAAATCTCCACAAGCAAAAGTTTGATGTTTTACTCTGACCAAATTCAATTCAAGTGCGATCGTCGTGACCATGGCAGGACTAATCGTTACTAAAGGCACGCAAGTCATTGCCGAACTTTTCTAGCGCTTCGGCCGCTGTATAGGACTTTCCGTTTACGATGAGCTCATGTTTCTCAGGTATGGTTTTGCCTGCCGAGTCTTTGGATGCGAACGTAAACATCTTGACCGGCCCCGCCGAGGTCTCGAATGTCAGAAGCATCTGCATATGAGTGCCCGAAGCGTTAGAAATTGACTCGGCCTTACCGGTGATTTGTATTTTCTCGACTGTTCCGCCGGTTCCCACCTCGAATGATCCCTTTACATCGCCACTGCTGTAGCCATGTCCCGCTTTAATGGTGCCTGCATCGTAAACCAGTCGGTCTCCTGCCATTGTGGCTTTCATTTCGATCTTCGCGACTGCAAGACTGCCACTTGCGATGACTTGCGGGTCGGTGACCTGCACCGTTTGTAGGTTCGACATTGACCCCGAGAAGCTGACCTCCCCGGTACTTGTGTTAACGGCTCCGATGGTTGCTTCAGATGTTGATGTCTCAGAGATTTGAACCGGGCAGGCTGAACCCGTTACGTGCTTTTCGGTGCTAACTTTAAGTTTCGAACCGGCTGCGATATTGCCTTCCTCTTTGCGAGTTTCAGGCTTGATTTCACAATTTTTTCGGATCCGCTGCACAAGAAGACGACCTGTTTCGTTAAGCTTTTCAAAGTCTTGTTTCGTGCTTAAATTCGACCCGTACTGATCAAAGATGAGATCGCTATCTGGCATCACTTTGCTGTCTTGCTTCATAAGAGACGCGAGCAGATCAGCGCCAGCTGATGATGCGGGAATCGATTTTGCCTCTGACCTGAAGTCTTGGGTGAACTCCTTGGGAACTGAGGTCGATGTGCCTCCGCCGCCGCTGCTTCCGGAACACGCCGTGACGAAGGCAGATAATAAGAGGATCGACATTGAGAGGGCCGAAGAAAAAGTTTTGTTTGCAGTCACAGCGAACTCCAATGGATTTTCAGTTTGAAAGTACCGGACCAGGCTGAAGCACCAACCGTTCGCAAAGCCGAGGCCAGCTGTGAAGCCCCATGAGACGCAACGCCTTCGTTTTGGCGGTGTCGTCGCAATGTTCGGTAGATAAGATTTATGAAATTGACGCTCGAAAACGGCCCTACATTATTTAAAAGCGGCCCGGTCCAAACTTCTTGGCTCTCAATGAGCTCTCGGCCGCGATTTCTGGAATGCGATGCCATTCGTGTCGCAGGTTTCTCATGATCATGGCGCTGTCGAGTTTTGCCGTGCCTTTTGGAAAAGCCGGACTGTTCTCGAAAAGATTGATAAAGGCCCGATCTATTCTCATTGGTTTCAGGTCCCACTCTAACAGACGCAGTTCCATTCCCTGAAAGTGAGTGTGATCGGCGGATAGAGAATAGCCGATCGCGCCCTTCGCAAAAAATTCAGAAGCTTCATCTAGTGTTGAGAAGATCGATCCATTTGAAAATTGCTCTGAGACTTCACCTTTGAAGTCGACCATCGGCGCGTTTGTGCCGCTCGCTTCAATTTTTACGTCATACTTGTCGTTTCCTTCATGCACCTTAAAGTCGCTCATCTGAAAAACGCCGGGAAAGATTCGTCCGCCAGCGAAATAATTAAATCGCGAAGCCGTGTTTCGTTTCGGAATATAAACACCTTCAAATTTTTGACCTTTAACTTCCCACTCAACAGCAATCCGATGCGCAGCATTTTCAGAATCGACACCGATGATAGGTGGAACAAATTTCGGACGTAGGCCTGAGAACCGAATCATGCAGATGCCACCAACCCCGTTGCCGTTGTGCAATCGTGGTCGAAAAGGTGTCGGTAAAAACGTTTTCAGATAATCGGCGTCCAGGGCGTAGTTAAGTAAGATACGACGATCTAGAATACCGGTAATGACGGGAAGTTGAAAAATCATGGCCGGCTAAAGGCCTTTAAAGTGCCAGATCCGGCCCGAGTCGTGACTTCGATTTTGACGTCGACGGTCAGCGCAACGAGACGTCTTATTGCGTCTGCAATTTCAGCCGAATTTAGTTTGAGCTGCAGGACCAATGGTACTTTGCTGTCGAAGACAGAGACTCCTGACGTGTTTGCAATAAAAAGATCTAAACAGTCCCCAGCGACGGGTCGGTCGCCAGCAAGCGA
>JALHOI010000257.1 GCA_022843085.1 Pseudobdellovibrionaceae bacterium | reverse complement strand
GATTCTGACCGACAGCGGAGGTTTTCAAGTCTTCTCGCTCGCGGGGTTGCGAAAGCTCACCGAAGCCGGCGTCGAGTTTCGTTCGCACATCGACGGAAACAAACATTTTCTTTCGCCCGAAACATCGATGCAGATTCAGATGGATCTTGGCAGCGACATCATTATGGCGTTTGACGAATGCCTAAAACATCCGGCGACCGAAGAGGAAATTAAAAGCAGCATGGCGTTGACTCTGCGTTGGCTGCAGCGTTCGAAAGACGCAATGACCCGCAAAGAGAGTCTACTTTTTGGAATCGTGCAGGGCGGGCTCAAGCTTGATTCTCGACTGAAAAGTCTAGAAGAAACCTGCAACATCGATTTGCCGGGTTATGCGCTTGGTGGGTTTTCAGTCGGTGAACCGATCGAACTGATGCACAGACTCTTGCCGAACGTTTCTCATCGGATGCCGAAAAATAAGCCGCGGTATCTGATGGGTGTCGGCACACCACTTGACCTGATCGTTGCAGTCGATAGCGGAATCGACATGTTTGACTGCGTTTTGCCCACCCGGGTAGCTCGAAACGGAACAATTTATACATGGAACGGGAAACTTTCGATCAAGCGCACTGAATATCGTGAAGATCCAGGACCGCTTGATCCGGAATGCGACTGCTATACCTGTAAGCACTATTCGAGAGCCTACCTACGGCACTTGATTTTATGCGACGAGATATTGGCTTCGCGCCTGAATACGATTCACAATCTGCACTTTTTCTTCGCACTGATGCGAAAGGCCCGCGAGTCGATAATCTCGGGCGGGTGGGTTGAGTTCCGCAACGACTGCTATCGTCGCTTCGCCGCGTCGTAACCGGCGGTTGCCAAGCGACGGCCGACAGAGCGATTCTCTCGGTCATTCCGCTTTTTTTGCGAGGGAGTCCCCATGCTTCGGTCAATCCGTTCTTCGTTGTGCTTGTCCGTGTTCGTAACGGCGCCAGTTCTTTTTGTCGCCAGCCAGGCTTTTGCTCAAGCTACACCTGGCGCACAGCCGCCGGTTTGGTATCAGCTGGTGCCGTTCATCCCAATGATCGCGATATTCTATTTCTTAATTTGGCGACCGCAGCAGAAACGTGAGAAGGCCCGCCAGGGCTTCATCTCGCAGTTAAAGCGCGGCGACGAAGTCGTGACGTCGACAGGAATATTTGGCCGAGTTGAAGGCCTCACCGATCAATTTGTGACACTCGAGATTTCGGACGGCGTACGCGTGAAGATGCTTCGATCGGCAATCTCGACGTCGGTCCAAGCAGTCACGCAAGCGGCAGCTGGAGCCGCCGAAGCAAAAGGTGGTAAAGCTTGAAGCACCAATCAGTAGGCTGGCGTCTGGGCCTGATCGGCTTTGTACTTGTGCTCGGAGTCATATGGACTGTTCCGAACTTTATCGACACAGAAAAAACCTGGTGGTTTACCAAAGATAAGATGGTGATGGGCCTCGATATTCAGGGTGGGCTTCACCTTGTGATGCGCGTCGACGTTGCGGGTGCTCTCAAACAAGAATCGACTCGCATCGCGACGACTTTGCGAGAAGATTTCACCCGCGACAAAGTTCCGTTTCAAGAAATCACGATGGGCGAAAACACCGATCGCGGTGAAATTTTGATCAAAGCGTCGGACTCTGACGCAACCGCCATCGAACAGAAAATCAATCAACTTTACGGAAATCAATTTTCAGTGACGAAGGCGCCCGGCGGGTTCATCGCTGAGTTTACCGAGCTCCACATTCGCGAGTTTAAAAAAGGCACGCTCGACCGCGCGATCGAGACGATTCGAAATCGTATCGACGAGTTTGGCGTTGCCGAACCATCGATCGCGGCGCAAGGCGATGACCGAATTTTGGTGCAGTTACCGGGTATCCAAGATGCCGTAAACGCGAAAGAGCTGATCAACAAGACAGCGCGCCTCGATTTCATGATCGTCGACGACAAATACTCGCAAGAATTGCTTCAAAAGCAGATTAGTGATGCCGAGAAGGCCGGTGGGTTTGCCCTCGGCGGTGAACTCAAGTACACGCCGTACGTTGAAAAACTAAACGCGGCCTTGAAGGGTCAGATTCCGGCCGATCGAATAGTCCGGTTTGAGAAACAAGAAAATGCCGAAACGATGGAAGCGGGCCGAACTCCGTATCTGTTGATGACGACTGAAACCGTTCCCGGTGATCTTTTGACTGATGCGTACGTGGCTCCCGGTGACGGCGGACGTCCGGTCGTCAGCTTCCGCCTCGATGCGGCTGGTGGAAATCGTTTTGGCGAAATGTCGTCGAAACACATCAACCAGCGTATGGCGATCGTCCTCGACGGAATCGTAAAATCGGCACCTGTTCTGCAAAGTAAAATTACGACCCAAGGTCAAATCACTCTGGGCTCTCGATCGTACGAAGAGACCTTGAGCGAAGCGAAAAACCTCTCGATCACGTTGAAGTCTGGTGCGCTTCCTGCTGCGCTTGAGCAACTCGAGGAACGAACTGTTGGGCCAACGGTTGGTGCTGATGCAATTCGGAAGGGGACCTTCGGCGCACTTGTAGCGGCGGGCCTCGTATTCACCTTTCTGCTGCTTTACTACCGTACGGCGGGGTTCATCGCCGCAACGTCACTCGCCTTCAACGTGATGCTTACAATCGCAGTTCTTTCGGCACTCGGAGCCTCTTTGACGCTTCCTGGAATCGCAGGTCTTGCGCTCGGACTTGGAATCGCCGTCGACGCCAGCGTCTTGATTTACGAGCGTATCAAAGAAGAACTACGAAATGGAATTTCGATGTCGTCTGCGATCGGACTTGGTTACGACAAAGCGTTCTCATCGATCTTCGATTCGAACGTTACTTCGATCATGGTCTGCGTGGTTCTGATGTACTTCGGAACGGGTTCAATTCGCGGTTTCGCGATCACTCTCCTAACGGGACTCGTGATCACACTTTTCACGTCTGTCTTCTGCACGCGTGCCGTTTACGACTTGTTGGTTCTGCGCCTGAAATTCACACCCTCGATTAAGTGGTAAGGACGACGACGATGGCAAAAACGAACGACAAAAATCAAAAGATTTCTCAACAGACAGTCAGGGCCTCGGCTTCCGGAGCGAATTCCGAATTAAAGTACGACTTTGTCAAGATCGCGCCGTTGATGGGCGTGGTGACTCTACTTCTAACAATTGCAGCGATATTTCTGATTACCTTTAAGGGTTTCAACTACGGAATCGACTTCGCTGGCGGTACCGAGATGCAGGTCAAGTTTGATAAGCCTGTGACGGCTGAAGAGTTGCGGGGGGCCTTGCGTGAGGCCGGTGTTAAAGAGCCCGGTGTGCAAAGGTTTGGCGGTGAAAACGAGTTTTTGATTCGTATCGGGACTCCCGAAGCCGAAAACGAAAACGCTCAGAACGCGCAGCTGACCGCGATGATCACAAAGGTTCGCGAAGTGCTGGTTCAAAAATTTGACGTGAAGCCAGAAGGCGTGGGTCGGGTTGATACCGTTGGTCCGCAAGTCGGTTCTGATTTAAAAAAGAACGGGATGCTCGCGGCTTTCTACAGCTTCTTGGTACTTTTAATTTATATTTCGATACGGTTTGATTACGTCTATGCGCCTGGAGCTATTTTGTGTGTCGCTCACGATGCGATTATGATTCTCGGGATCTTTTCGCTCTTGGGTCGCGAGGTGAACATTCAGATCATCGCCTCGATCCTGACTTTGATCGGTTATTCGATGAACGACACGATCGTGACGTTTGATCGAATTCGCGAGACCGCCCCCGAGCATCGCGATCGCCCGCTCGCCTTCATTATTAACAAAGCGATCAACGATATGTTGGGTCGAACGATTTTGACGGCTGGTTCGACGATGCTCGCTTGTATTGGTCTCTATGTTTTCGGTGGCGGAGTCATTTCAGACATCGCATTTACGCTGATCCTTGGAATCGTGATTGGTACCTACTCGTCGATTTACGTCGCAGCTCCGCTGATCATAGTGATGGAAAAGTTTGTTCCGTCAGGCGGACTTCCTCATACAGAACTGCAGCGCGCTTAAGTTTTAACACGGCCGGGTTTAAGCACCCGGCTGGAGAGAACGAGGCTCAATCATGTCTGTACCACCGCAGTCTGAACTCAACCCGCTAGAGCCGAAGCTTCAAAGCGTTCTATCAGGCGAAGTGCTTCAGTCTGGCCGCCGGTGGGTGCGTCGTGGCGAGCCAGTTTCTGAAGATCCTGCTGTGTGTCTTGGATGGCCCGCCGGTTTACCACGGGCTCTCGCGCTCGTCATGCAGTCGCGTGGAATTCGAACGGCCGAGTCGGCCGCTGAATGGTTCAAGCCTTCTCTTAAGTCGCTGCGCGACCCACTGACGTTGAAAGATATGGACCGCGCGATCGAAAGAATTGTGATTGCTCGGCGCAACCAAGAATCGATTGTGCTTTACGGCGACTACGATCTCGATGGAACCAGCGGACTCGCACTTGCTCTTCAAGCGTTTGAACAACTTGGTTTTCAATCTGTGCGCGGGTACCAACCCCAGCGGCTCACCGAAGGTTACGGTCTGCACAGCGACGCGATCGAGAGGCTGAAAACCGAGACCGGCTGTACACTTTTGATTTCGATCGATCTCGGAATTACGGCGATGGAAGAAGTTGAAACCGCACGTCGGCTCGGTATCGACGTTGTCGTCACTGATCACCACCTTCCCAAACGCACTGAAGACGGCACGGTGATTTTGCCGAAGGCCTATGCAGTTGTGAATCCAAATCGCGGCGACTGCTCGTCGGGGCTTGGCCACCTCTGTGGTACGGGCGTAATTTTTTATCTCGTGCTCGCACTTCGTCGAGTTCTTCTCGAAGAAGGAATCGTCGCAACGGCGTTCGAGCCAAAATCGCTGCTCGATTGTTTTGCGATCGGAACGATCACAGATCTTGTGCCCTTGCAGTTTGAGAACCGAGTCTTAGTCAAACATGGCCTTGTGAAACTTGCTGAAACAAATCGCCCGGGTCTTCAAGAGCTTTTAAAGGCGCTCGAACTTTGGGGGCGGCCGCTCACGGCGCAAGATGTGGCGATGCGATTTGCTCCAAAGCTCAACGCGCTTTCCAGAATGGGATCGGGTATTCAACCGATCGACCTCTACGTTGAAAAAGATGT
>JALHOI010000256.1 GCA_022843085.1 Pseudobdellovibrionaceae bacterium | reverse complement strand
CGACCAACGAAATATCGTCGAGACGCCCGACGAAGGGAGAAACCATCGCGGCGCCCGCTTTCGCCACCATCAACGCCTGAAGTGGCGAAAACACAAGCGTGACATTGGTCTTGATGCCATCGGCAGTGAAGCGACGAACGGCAACTAAGCCCTCCTCACACATCGGAATTTTAACGACGACATTGTCGGCGATTTTGGCGAGGACACGCCCTTCTTCGTACATCTTGTCGGCCGTTAAGCTCATGACTTCCGCAGAGACGGGGCCCCGCACCTCTCGACAGATCTGCGCGATACACTCGGCATTCGAAAGGCCAGTTTTCATGACCAACGTCGGGTTCGTCGTGACGCCGTCGACCCAGCCGCGTGCGTTGGCTTCTTTGATTTCTTTAATGTCTGCCGTGTCGATGAAAAATTTCACCTGCGCCCCTTTTGAATCGCTTCGTTGATAGCTCGAAGTCGGTGTCTCGTAGGCTCTCTGGTCTAGGCGTAAGGCCGCGAAAAAACAACCTTTAGCCAATCATGAGAGTATGTCGCGTAGGCGGTAAAAGCCGGGACCTCGCTCGACCACCCAACGCGCCGCACGACACGCTCCGTGCGCGAACACGGTTCGATTCAAGGCGTTGTGTTCAAAGGTCAGTGACTCCGAGTCGGAAAACGCAAAAACCCGGTGAGTACCAACGATACCGCCACCACGAAGACTAACAATTTCATCCGCTGCTCGCCCCGTTCGCTCTTTCAATTCCTCGTTCAAAAGCAAAGCTGTTCCGCTTGGGCGATCCTTTTTTAATCGATGGTGCGTCTCTTCAATTGTGACGTCGAAGCCTTCGGCCCCCTTTAAAGAATCAAGGGCACGCGCCAACATTTGAACTCCAATGCTCATATTCGCTGAATAGAGCACCGGAATTTTTTTGGCAGCTCGTTCAAGATCTTGCCTGTCGATTTCGCGAAGACCGGTGACACCGCTCACCAAAGGAATTCCGTGACCTGCACACGTCGACGAGATTTCACGGGTCGCTTCAGGTAACGAAAAGTCGATCACGGCGTCAGGCTTCGGATGAGCTTGAAGCCAATTCGCGAGCGATCCTGACGACCGATCTACTCCACCGACGACGGAGAGATCATGCTCGGTCGCGATACTTTCTATTTCACGACCCATTCGACCCGAACGACCTGCGATCACAATGGACAATGGCTTCACAAAAGACCGCCCGATTTTAATGCATCGTCGACGACTTTTCGATACTTCGAATCAAGCTCGGTCAGTGGCAACCTAAGTTCAGGCGACGAGATAAGTCCTATACGGTGAAGGGCGTACTTCAGTGGAATCGGATTCGCTTCTACGTACAAATCGCGATTGAGAGCCCCGAAACGATCTGACCACTCGTTCGACGCGCCAGATCCGTCAGCTTGAACAGCGCGCTTAAAGAGTTCGGTCATGGTTTTGGGAATCAAGTGAGAGATGACTGAAATCACACCGCGACCACCGACTTGCGCAAGCTTCATACAAGACGCATCGTCTCCACTTGCGAGCATCAAGTTTGTTTCTGTCGCAATCATTTGTCCCAGCTCGAGATCTCCTGTCGCTTCTTTGATTGCGATGATACCAGGTACATCCGCCAGCTGCCGAATCGTCGCAGGTTCGAGTTTCGAAATGGTTCGGCTTGGCACGTTGTAAAGGATGACCGGCAGTTGGCCCTCGGTGGCAACCTTCGTGAAATGTTGTAGCAGCCCCGTTTGCGACGGCTTGTTGTAATAGGGAACAACAACAAGAGCTGCGGCCGCGCCTAACGCCTTCGCTTGGCGAGTCGCATGAATTGTTTCACTGGTGCTGTTGCTGCCAGTCCCCATGACGAGCGTCACTGCGCCCGCAACTTCAGACTTTATAAAACCAAACAATTTCGATTTTTCTTCGTTCGACAGTGTCGGAGTTTCGCCCGTGGTGCCGCAAACGACGATGCCTTGAACTCCGCCCTCAATCTGTTGTCGCAAAAGTATTTTCAGTGAAGCCCAGTCAATTTCACCCTTTAGAAAAGGCGTAATTAGCGCTGTAGAAACACCAGAAATTTTTTGCTGAAGTGGTGTCAGAGTGTGCCGGGCAGCCATCGCTGAAGTTCCATCGGGTGAAGACAAGTTGGATGAGGCCAAGGTGGGTAAGCGCATCTGAAAAACTCCGAACTATCGCGACGAGACCAGCCTCGCCGAGAAAACTATGTGAGCCGGGCCGACGAGGATCAACGAGTTAGGAAAATCCTGTGATTCAACCGATAATGTTGCACCTGGCGTTCGTACCTCAAAACCTGCGGTTGGCCAAGCCGAGCCTGTTTGAAGTGGCAGACCCGAAGCCATGACTGCCGCCGCAAGAACGCCCGTGCCGCACGCAAGTGTTAGGTCCTCAACACCTCGTTCGAAAGTCACCGACTCGATAGCCGGCCCATGACCTAAATTTCTTTCGAGTCGCGAATAAAATGTCACGTTCGTACCGCTGGGGCCAGCAGCCTGAGCCCACCGAAATCGAGAAGCAAAATCACGCAGCTTTTTCTTCTCGTTCAAAACCTGCTGCAAGACGGAATCTTTAAGCTCAACGACAGTGTGCGGGACTCCCGTGTCGATGAGAGTCGCAAACTGAGCCGCAGCGTTTTCGTCGCAATTGTCGAAAGGAATCTGCGTCAACTTCAATGGCTTTTTATGAAACGCGACTTGAGCACTAAAGGTATGAACTGCGCGAAGGGCGCGGTCCTCAAGTATCACGTTCCCAAAACCAGTGGCGAGGTGGTGCGGGAACGACCTTCGGTGGTGCTTCAGCCAAGCTGCGGCCGCCCGCGCGGCGTTTCCACACATCGCTGCTTCAGAACCGTCACTATTGAAAAACGTCCAGCTTGAGTGATTAGCGTCGAGTAAATTCATCGCGACCGCGCCATCGGCGCCGATTCCAAAATGCCGATCACACAGCGATCGAGTTCGGTCTGGCGTCAAAGTAGTCTGCGAAGCATCGAAAAAAATAAAATCATTTCCGGCCGCTTCGATTTTCAGAATTTCGCTCAACGCGTGCTCCGAGGAGTTGGCGAAGGGGACGGGCCGCCCGCCTCGGGCACAATCGACGGTTTCGCGAGCTCGGCCGCACGTTTGTAGGTCGGCGCACCTCGGCCAATCTCAGCGGGTTCAAGTGGGGGTAGCGGCCGACCTTTTACGCCACAGCCGATTGAGATTCCTAGAATCAAGTTCAGTAAAACCAGTAATTTCATGTTCCAGCTTTGTCGCTCGATTTTAGGTCGGACTCAACGGTTTCTGTGTTTGCGCAAAGATCAGGATACGTTGCGAGGTTCTTTCGACCTCGAGGCGTCAATTCAGAGCAAAGGCTAAGATACTTTCGAGCTGATATCCGATCGTGAGCCTCGCCGGGGCCCGCCACCGAGGAGGTTCGCCATCGCCAGTACCAAAACTCAGGATTGTCGGTCGGTTTTGCTCTCGAGTTTTCCCAGGCCGTCAGCGCAGCACGCGCGGCCTTGAAGTCTTTTTTGCGAAGCGCGTCTTTAACGGCAAGCAAGCGCACGGAACCTTCAATTTCTAGCGGTTCATTTTCAGGTGAAAGTCGAAGTGGCGGAGCTTGAGCGTTGACTCCGTTCGAGCAATCTTGAACCTGGAGGGCCAAAAGCCGAACCTCAGGGCCAATTGGAAAAACAAGCTCGGCCTGCTTAACGAAAGAATCTGCACGTACGCAATCAAGGATTCGAAGTGCGCTGCGCGCAGCAAGTCGACTGACTTGAAGATTAGCGTCTTCGCTCTTCAGCAGTGGTGTCAGCAAGTCGAGCGCCTCTTTCGGCTTAACAAGCCAGATCGATTCGGCCAGGGAAAACTGATTTTGTGCTTTGTCTGTGAGAAAGATTTCTGCGATCGCTTGCCAGGCCTGCGTAAAATCAACGGCCGTGTCGCCGCTCAGCTTTTCCTCTTTCAAAATCTTCACTGCCGCCACGCGCTCGCCTTTTGAGACCAGCTCGCGTGCTTTTTCCAGCCTCGCGGTGCCGGCTGGCGACAACGCGTCCGTCCGAACAGAAAGACTCACGAACACCACAAGAATGAAGGAAGCAAACCATTTCATAAGCCGAGATTACGGAGCAATCGCCCTGCGGGGTACCCGGTTCTTTTTGCAGAAGCTTCGCGTCGAGCGGGAGAGGGTACCTGCTTCCCAAATTTGGGAAGCAGGTACCCTCTCCCTCCCGCTACGGATTGGGCATTGGAGAGATCAGAACTTGGCGGGGCTTGGATCCGTTCGAAGGGCCAACGACGCCCTGGCTTTCAAACTGATCGATGAGGCGGCTTGCGCGCGGGTAACCGAGTCCAAATTTACGTTGGATGAGCGAGGCGCTCACAGTCTTCTGGCCAGCGATCCAGGCCAGAATTTGATCGTACATTTCGTCCATTCCGTCGTCGTCACCGAACTCACCGTGACCCGCGACGGCTTGCCCGTTGAAGGACTCGCCGTTGCCGTCTGCGCCGGCTCCACCCTCGAGAGCACGCATCGCGAGCTCATCGTACGCAGGTTCAGCCTGATCCGACCAAGACTTGATCACCCGTTCGATCTCTTCATTCGTCACCCACGGCGCGTGGTGGCGCTGATGACTTGAAACTCCAGGCGAGAGAAACAACATGTCGCCGCGCCCTAACAATCGTTCGGCGCCCTTTTGATCAAGGATAATTTTAGAATCGAGCAACCCGGGAACCTTGAATGAAACTCGCCCGGGGATGTTCGTCTTGATTCGACCGGTGACGATCTCTTTTCTCGGAGTCTGCATGGCGATGATCAAGTGAATCCCAGCCGCACGCGCCATTTGAGTCAAGCGCACAACGCCCTCTTCGACGTGCTGCTTATTAGTCATCATGAGGTCGCCGAACTCCTCGATAACGTAAACAATAAACGGTTGAGGCGTGTAGTAGTACATCTCGCCTTTTTTGTTCGCGGTCTCGAGCTCGAGGTTGATCGCCGCGTGTTCCTCAATCTGGGCCTTCGTCAGCTTGCCGACAGCGTCGTTGAATTCCTCAAGTTTTCGCATCTGGCGTGGTGCAACTGATTTTGGAATCACTCAGGACAAAACAATCTTACGACCCGACCTCTAACCAGCCTAAAGAAAGGCGCGGTAGAGG
>JALHOI010000255.1 GCA_022843085.1 Pseudobdellovibrionaceae bacterium | reverse complement strand
GACGTCGTTACAGTGAAAGCAACAAATCAAGTTCTTGGGCCGCTTCGGCAGATGACGTTCGTAGGGCCGCGCGCGGGCGAGGGATACTTCAGCCAAGATGGAAAACTTTTGATTTTTCAGAGCGAACGTGAACCCGAAAATCCCTTTTATCAAATTTTTGTTTTGAATCGCGCGAGCGGTAAGACGGTGCGGGTGTCGCCGGGCGAAGGAAAAACGACGTGCGCATGGATTCACCCGTCAAAGACCAAAGCGCTATTTTCGAGCACTCATTTAGATCCTATGATCAAAGATAAAGTCGCGAAAGAAATCGCGGAACGCAAAAATCCCGTCAAAGGTAAATACGCGTGGAGCTACGATAAGACGTTCGACATTTTCGAAGCGCCTCTTGCAAACGCGCTCACAACGGGCCGACCGGTCGACGCAAAAAACCTCAAGCGGTTGACGAAAGAAATCGGTTACGATGCTGAAGCCTCTTATTCTCCAGACGGTTCAAAGATCGCGTTTGCATCAAATCGATCGGGCTATTCTGAAGCCCTCAGCGATGAAGACAAGAAACTCTTCAGCCAAGATCCTTCGTACATGATGGATCTTTATCTGATGAATGCAGACGGAACGAACGTCGAGCGACTCACGACCGAGCGAGGCTACGACGGAGGACCATTTTTCTCTGCTGATGGTAAGAGGCTGACGTGGCGCCGATTTTCAAAGAATGGCCAAGTCGCTGAAATCATGACGATGGATTTGAAAACTCGCAAGGAACTTCAGCTGACGAATTTAAAGTCGATGAGTTGGGCGCCCTACTTTCACCCAAGCGGCGACTACGTTATTTTCACAACGAACAAGCTTGGCTACACGAATTTCGAACTCTACATCGTCGACTCTGAAGGCAAAGGCGAGCCCGTTCGTGTTTCATTTCTGCCAGGGTTTGATGGTCTGCCCGTTTTTTTGCCTAGCGGTCGCGAACTTTCATGGACACGTAAAGACGAAAAAGGCGAGTCGCAGCTGTACATCGCGAGCTGGGATGACGGGTACGCGCGATCGCTTCTCGGTCTCGGAAGGCCTGCCCCGACTTTAAGTGAACTCAGTCGCGAGATACGTGAAAGTGATACGAAAGCTTGGGTTTCGTATTTAACCGGCGCACCTCTCAAAGGGCGAAAGCCAGGTACCATCGAAGAACGTGTGTATTCAGACGCAATTGGTCGCAGTCTTCGATCGATGGGGCTCGAGCCCGTTTTTGGAAAAAGCTATGTTCAAGCTTTCGAGTTTACGTCGGGCATTTCGCTTGGCCCTCTGAACCGCATGCGCCTTCGCGAGAACGGGGAGGGCTCGGATCTTAGAATCGAAACCGAATGGATGCCTCTCTCGATCTCGAATTCAGGCGACGTTCGTGAAACGGGGCTTGTGTTTGTAGGTTACGGAATCGTGGCGCCGGCCAGCGACAAGCAGCCTGCTTTCGATTCGTATGTCGGAGCCGACGTCGCCGGCAAGTGGGTTGTCGCCTTGCGGGATTTGCCAAGTGAGGTTTCTTCAGAAACCCGATTCCATTTCAATCCTTACTCTCGTGCTCAGCACAAATCGCTTGTCGCGAAACAGAAGGGGGCTGTGGGCCTGATTCTCATCGACTCGCCAACAATGAATGTAGCGGGAAACACGAAGAGTCTTGCGAAGCTAAAGTTTGAAGGTGCGAGCGAAGTGGGCATTCCAGTCATTCATGTTTCGAGCGCGATAGCCGCACGATTGTTTCGCGAATCGAAAGGCCTTTTGAAAGAAAAGATTGTCGGCCTTGATCGCGGCGAAGTTTGGGTCGAAGAGCTTAAAGCAACGCTCGGAGGCAAGGTCGATTTGCAGTTTCAAAAGTCGACAGCTCTGAACGTGGCGGCAAAGAGGCGCGGCAAAAAACGTGATCTGGCGCCGTTAATCATCGGCGCACATGGTGATCATTTGGGGCTTGGTGAAAGTGGCGCCTCGCTTGCTAAGCAAGACGAGCAAGGAGAAATTCATCACGGAGCCGACGACAATGCATCGGGGGTTGCGAGCTTACTTGAGCTCGCTCATGCGTGGAGCGATCCGAAGTTAACCCCGAACCGCGATATTGTTTTTGCGATGTGGTCGGCCGAGGAACTTGGGATTTTAGGTTCAACTTATTTTTTGAAAGAGTGGAAAGGCAAAAAACCATTCGCGTACATCAATATGGACATGGTCGGTCGCCTGCGTGATTCAGTTTCGGTTCAAGGTGTTGGTTCAGCGACCGAGTGGAGAGAACTCTTTGAAACCTGGGCCGAGAGATGGCCGCTGGCCATCAGCGCGGTTTCTGATCCTTATTTGCCAACTGATGCAATGTCGTTCTACGTGAAGGAGATTCCGATACTTTCATTTTTCACAGGCGCGCATGCTGAGTATCATTC
The DNA here is from genome assembly GCA_022843085.1 of Pseudobdellovibrionaceae bacterium. GTDB lineage: Bacteria > Bdellovibrionota > Bdellovibrionia > Bdellovibrionales > JAMPXM01. The sequence continues at coordinate 2,739 of JALHOI010000255.1, read as the reverse complement.
GCCACGAGATCGTTTCGAAACCTTAAATTTTTCGGGTCTCAATTTGATCACGAAAACAGTGAATGTGGTTGTGAGTGACCTAGCCAGTTCGCAAAAAAACCTGACGTGGCTGAAAGTTGAATCGGGTCAACCCCTGATGGGAGAAGGCCGATCGTTTCGGCTCTATCTTGGCACTGTCCCTGATTATTCTCAGGAGGGAGTCAAAGGCGTCAAAATTTCGGGAACATCGAAAGATTCTCCAGCTGAATCTGCAGGCCTGGTTTCTGGCGACGTCATCGTGGGCTTGGGCGGAATCAAGATCGATAGCATCTACGATTATGTGTACTGCCTGCAGGCCCTTAAGGCCGATGTCACCGTACCGATTCAGGTCGTTCGCGCTGGACGGCAAATGGATCTGAAGATTACGCCGCGCTTGAAAACGGGCGGCTAGAAGTCTAGCTTGTCGGGATGGGCGCACCAGACGATCTGATCGGGATACTTTTTAAAGTTGCCGTGTTTTTCATTCCGTTTTTGTTTTCTATCTGTGTGCACGAAGCTGCACACGCTTGGATGGCAAAGCTTTGTGGCGACCGCACAGCCGAGCAAATGGGGCGATTGACTTTGAACCCGGTCGCTCACGCTGATCCAATAGGTACAATCTTGCTGCCAATTGCGGCGGTGCTCCTTCCTGGCAATGTCTCTCAGTTTATTTTCGGCTGGGCAAAGCCAGTGCCATTCGACCCCAGTCGGCTGCGAGACAAAATCAACGGCCCGTTTTTAATCGCTCTGGCCGGTCCTGTATCGAATTTAATTCTCGCGTTTTTGGGCGCCTTCGTTTTTGTTCTTGTTAGCAGCGGAAGTCTCGTCGGGAACCTCGAGGCCGACAAGGCCAAGCTGGTCAGTATGATTGCGGCACAGTTCGTCGGGCTCAATTGTATGCTGGCGGTTTTAAATTTGGTTCCGATTCACCCGCTCGATGGCGGTAAAATTTTGGCTCGATTTCTTCCCTACAAAGCAGCTCGCTGGCTTGATGAACGTGAGCAAATGCTTTCAATTATTCTGCTCGTTTTATTCTTAGCAGGTTTCGCCCGGTTGCTTTCGTACCCGGCAGGCTTTGTAGCAAACACGTTTGCGAATTGGGCGTCTTCGCTGCTTTCTGTGTTCGGGGTGATAGTTTGACCACACAGGCACCGCAGAACGAATCTTCGTCAGCAAAACAGATCAAGCAAAGTGAAAAACCGGCGCCCGGCTCGCTCATTATGAGCGGTATGCGAACGACCCACTTCATGCATATCGGCAACTATCACGGTGCTCTCAAACAATGGCTTGAGCTTCAGAAAGATTATGTCGGTTACTACGGCGCTATGAACTGGCATGCGATGACATCGAGCTACAAGACTCCGCACGATGTGATGAAGTTCACGCGATTGATTATCGCCGAGTGGTTGGCATGGGGTCTTGATCCCGACCGCAATGTTATCTTTGTGCAAAGCGAAGTGCCCGAGCACGTCGAGCTGACGATGTTTTTTCAGATGATGACGCCGATGTCGTGGCTCGAGCGCGTACCGACGTGGAAAGACGCTGAAGAAGAAGCAAAAGCGAGCGATACTCATAACTTGGGTCGCTTTATGTATCCTGTTCTTCAGGCCGCAGACATCGCCATTTACCGCGGGACACACGTTCCAATTGGGCAAGATCAAATTCCGCATCTCGAACTTTCGCGCGACATCGTACGTCGATTTAATTTTCTCTATGGCGGCAACTTGCCCGAACCCAAACCAATTTTCAGTTCGACGCCCACGTTGATCGGAACAGACGGCCGAAAAATGTCGAAGTCCTACAACAATGCATTTCAGCTGACCCAAGAGCCCGATGAGATTACCAAAACGCTTCGCGCGATGCCGACTGATCCTGCACGGATTCGCCGCGAAAATCCTGGCGAGCCGCTGAAATGCGCCGTCTATGGCTTTCACAAGCTCTATTCGAACACTGAAGACCTCGCGTGGGTCGAAACGGGTTGCCGTACAGCGGGTATAGGCTGCGGTGACTGCAAGAAAAAGTTGGGCGACAACATCAATGCCGAAATGATGGGACCGCGCGAGATCAAACGTAAACTTTTGGCTGACGATGAAAAACTCGACGCGATTATCGCCGACGGTTGCCAACGCGCACGGACCGAAGCCAAAAAACAAATGGACCAAGTCCGCAGCTGGACCGGCTTCCAAGGCAACAGCGACTGGTAGCTCGAATCGCGGCCGAAGCCCGCGAAAGACCGCGCGGCATTTCGCGGTCACGTCGATTTTCCGTGCCTCGAAGCTGCCGCGCGCGTCACTCGCCTCCGAGTAGCCGATGGGCTACTCACTCTGCTCCGAGTAGCCGATGGGCTACTCGGAGCAGAGTGAGTCCTTCTCAGCAAGATTGACTCGGCCGGCGTGGTGGAACCGAGTTAGTTTGGGCCGCTCGCGAACAGCCGCTCCGGGCTGTGCCCTGCAATGCGGCGTAAAGATCGACCTTCGCAGCGAACTGGCTGCAGAACTTTACAGCAAGTCCCTGAAAGCCCAAAAGAAGTCTTGAACTGCTCGGGGCGCCTTGCTTTGATTCCGTCTTAGGGGAGAGGGGAATCCATGTCACTTGCGGGGCGTTACCTCGTTCAGTTACCACACTTCGAAGGGCCGTTGGCACTCCTGCTCTATCTTATCCGCAAGGAAGAGATGGATATCTTCAACATCAATATCAACGGAATCACGAAGCAGTATCTTG
>JALHOI010000254.1 GCA_022843085.1 Pseudobdellovibrionaceae bacterium | reverse complement strand
TCGTGAACGCGTGCGAAAGATTTAAGAATAAAACGATCGCCTAGTTGTTTGGAAGCTGTTGCCCCGACGCCGCTTCGTAGGCTTCCGTGACGCTCGTAAAGTCTGAGTCCGTGTAGGTCTTTTGTGGCGCGACATTGCTGAGTAAAAGATCCCAGTACTGAACTCGCTGGTGGCTTGCACCGTTTGAACTGTCAGTCACGTTGAGCATCACGGCGAACTTCGAACAACTTTCAACACCACACACGCCTTTTGCGACGTAGTTGATTGAACCGAAGTTCTTTTGAACACCATCTTCGTTAAATGGATTCACGCTTGGATAGGTCTCAAAAACGAGAGCACGACCGCCATGCGTGACATCCATTTTTAACGACCATGCAAAAGGCGAAAATTCATCTTCACCGAGAAACACAGTCTGGACGCGGTCGATTGTGATGTTGGTATTTGTGACGGGGCCAGGAGTTCCCTCGCGAACAACGGTGCCGGTTCCGTTCGCGGTAGCCTTGATCACCGTGTTGCCCTTAAACTTTCCGCAGGCAACGGCCGTCGACAGTGCGAAAGCGTAAACGGCTGTCATTTTTAGCGCGGTCCGAATCGGTTGATTTAAAGTTTTCATCTCTTGGCCTCCGGTCAAAGTTTCAGACTTGTTCAGTCTTCAGTCGACTCTCAGTACAAGATCGAGGCCACGAGGGTCTCGAAGAGGAGTTGAGTTGGGGGCAAATTAGCAAGCGAAATCAAAGGTTTGCAACGAGCCTCAACGTGACCGGTACCCCCACATTTTGGCTCTCGTCGAAGAGCGCCGAGAAACGCCGACTCGAGCGACAATTTGTGGCCACGGCCCGTTCACGGCGGTGCCGCGGGCACGGCTTACGGAGTTGCTTGAGGCACCGTGCGCGACGGAAACCGTGTTGAAAGGACCGCGCTTGAAACGATCAACACTATTCCAAGAACCGAAAGACCAAGCAGTGCTTCATCGAAAAACAAGAAACCGATCGCGCTGGCGTACAGTATGCCGAGATAGTTGAGATTCGAAATGTTCGCGGCTGCATCCGCCTGGTAGGCGCGAGTCATAAAATATTGTGCGACCTGCGTGAAGACTCCAATGAAGAGCAAGATGAGCCACTCGAGCCCGGTTGGCATCACAAAGTGAAAGAGAGTCCACGGCAGAACCGTCACAAGGCTGACTAAGGGAAGGTAGAACATGACGACCAGCGCATGGTCTTCGTGGCGAAGGGCCCGAATTAAATTATAAGCGACCGCCGACAGCACCGCGCTCGCAACGCCCAGTACAAGGTCAAGTGGTGCTACGCGCGCGTCGAAGCCACGTACCAAGAGAACGCCAACGAAGCTTGCGATAAAGCAGGCCCACTGCTTCCAGTTCGCTTTCTCACGAAGAAAAAAAGTCGCAAGAATGACGGTCAAAATCGGATGAAGATATTGGATCGTCACGGCCGTTGCGAGCGGCATGTTTTGAAGCGTATAGAAGTACAGTAGAAGTGCTCCTGTGCCGGCGGCTCCACGAAACAGAAGCATCGGTCGATTCTGGCCCCAGGGTGACAGGCCGATTCTTTTCAATGCAAACCATGTCATCGCCAGCGAAACTAATGCGCGAATAACGACAATTTCATGGGCCGGAATCTGAGGTAGAAATTTAACGGCTGCGTGAACGAGGGCGAAACAAACTCCGGCGATCAGCATGTGAAGAACGGCCGTCCGAGGAAGGTTGAACTTAGCGCGATTGATCACGAGTGCTTTCATTTAAGTCGGGTCTTTACGATAGCGTCAGGATCGCGTTTTCCAGCGCCGAAAGCCAGCGCCATCATTCGACCGGCCTCGAATTCGTCTAAATTTTCTTATTGGCGCTGCAGGCTTGCAAGCCATGCCGATGTTAGTGCTGGGCGAGATTTACCTGTTGCATCTCGACCGATGACATTCTCGGCATACGCGAGATTCAGGATCGAGAATTCTTTCTTTCGACCTTTCGCAACGTTGCCGAAAGCTGCGGCTTGCTGATCGCGATTCAGCCAGCGACGCATATAGAAAAGACGGAGGTCTTCCCAGTTGTAGGCGCTTAAAGCTGTTTTGTTTTTTGCGTTGAACTGTTCAAGATCTTTTTTGGCCTGAAGAACCCAGCCAGGTCCGCCGTTGTAAGCTGAGGCGGTGAGGCGCCAAAGGTCTGTCGAGTTTAATTGGCTGGCATCGAAACCGTTTTTTCCCGACGTCAGAATGCGCTGTTTGTCTTTTAAAATTCGAATCGACTCTTCAAGATTTATCACGGGATTCTCAAGACACCGAGGGCCCGAAGCAAGCCGCGATGAGTGCCCCAAACTTTTCAGTATATTCTTTTGTGCGTTCGTGCAGCGCGGATACGATGAGCTTCTCGAGTTGATTTGAAAGAGGCCAATACTTGAGGTCGTGTCTTTTTCAGAGTTGAGGGCATAGCACTTGCCCGAAGACTCTTGAGTCATTAGCGCCAGAAGAATTTCGGGGGGAACACCGTTCGCGGCGGCGCGTGCTTTGACGACAGTTGTGAAGTCGCTAAGGGGAAGTCCGCACGAATTCTGAAAGTTCGTTCGTATCTTCCCGAGATCTTGATTCGTTCGATTCACGTCGCGGTTGAGATGACTTTCAGCCGCCTTCAGTGCGGGCATAAGCGCCGTTAAAAGGCTGCGCACGGGGGTCGAAAGCTCGCTCGTTCTTTCGCAAAGACCTTGGTCGCACGGGTTCGACGCTTCCATCTTCTGTTTCGGGTCGGCGCTCGCAGCCGTCGCTTCGTCTTGCTCGATGTTCAATTCAGGGATTTCGATCGGCGCGTCGTCTGAAACGATCATCGCTTTACCGCTCTGCGCGAGGTACTTGAGCGCGATGAAGTGTTTCGTGTTTTGATGACCAGGCGCGACCGTCGAACCTTTCGCGGGGTGGGTCACGCGGATCGGGAAAAAGTATCCGCTTTTTTCTCCGTCATAGCTGTAGCGGCCCGCTTCATCAAATCCCGCCGGGCCATTCTTGCCACCTGTGCGCAGCCAATTGTTCAGCGTCAATTCGAGATTTGGTTTTCCACCTGAAAGTAAAATCGGTTCACCGTTTGAGTCCAACGCGAATTCGTCGGGGATCTCGACGATCGAGCCTTTCTTGAGAAGACCAACTCGCTCCATCGAGCTGTCGTTGTGCTCGCGCAACTTCACGTTGGTTTTGATCTGAATTCTGACGGCGAAGCTGACGGGCATCAACGCAATCTGAATCGCCAAGATGGCGACGATCGCTTTTAGCCCAAGTAATGACAGCTTCATTGAAACTCCTTAAAAACAAACGGCTTAAGACGCTCAGACAGTGTCCACTTAACGTGCCACGCCTAACGGCCAAATAAACCTATGATTTCAGATACTTAAATATGCATGCAGAGAAGCTTAAAACAGAGTCAGCGTCGGCGGGCCAACACGTGACTGAAAGGTAGACACCGGGTTCGAGAGCACTTGAGAATAGGGAATGACAACCGCACGACGTTCGATCTTGCTTGCTCTTGCAATCGTTGGAATTCTTCTCAGTACGAACCGTTCGTTCGCACGTCTTCCAAAAGAGTCTGATCTCTCGGCATTGGTTGAATCTGAAAACGCCGAGTTCGTGGTAAAAAAAGATGGGACTTACGTTTTAGATTACAGTGTGCAGATCGCAATTCTTAGCGAAGCAGGCCGCGATAGCCAGGCTGTGAAAAACATCAGTTTCAATTCACGCGCATCGAAGTTTGAGCTTGTTAGTGCAAAGACAATTAACGACGGTGTCGACATTCAAGTCGGCGCTTCAAACGTCGAGATTAAAGAAATTGGAGATTCCAAAGTCTTCGACACGACTAAAGAGGCAATCATCTCGTTTCCCTCGGTGCGAGTTGGGTCGCGCATCGCGTACCGGTACCGCCTTAAATTTAACGAAGTTCCAATTGAGGGATTCTTTTCTACCGGCCTGAACGTTGAACTTCAAAACATAGACGTGTTTCGCAGAACTATTCGCAGTGCGCTTCCATTGTTCGTTTCTACGAATGACAAACTCGGCATGCTTGAAGTTCAAACGAGGCGCGATGGTTCGCAGTACGTCGTTGAAATCAAAGGCAAAGATAAAATTCGTCTGGGTGTTGTGCAAGAAGATGCTGTCTTTGTCGAAAACGGTCGGTTGCCGAGTGTGCTCGTTTCGACCATGCCCGACTGGAAAGGTTTCGCTTCTGAAATTCTGAAAGAGCAAGAGCGCTTGTTAGCTCAGCCTCTGCCGAAAAGTTTAGTACGCATTCGCGATGAGGCGATGAACGAGCCTCCGGCTCGCCGCATGGCTGTTGTTGCAGCAAAAGTTGCTCAGGAATTTCGTTACTTCGGTGATTGGCGCAGGCGAAATGGCGGCCACCTTCCACGCGGGCTCGCTGAAATTTCCGAAACCGCCTATGGTGACTGCAAAGACATGAGTCTCGTTGTCACGGCGATCGCAAGATCACTGGGCCTCAAAGCAGACATCGCGTGGATTTGGCGATCAGATGTTTATCTTGATGACAGTTATTACCGGCTTCCGAACGATTTCAGTTTTAATCACGCGGTCGCGAGGGTCGAAGACGGTGATTTCGTGCAGTGGATCGACGCGACGAATCCTGTCGCGATTCCAGGAATGGTTTTCGCGGACATCGGTCAACGTCCTGTGCTTGTCCTCAATAAAGCGGGTGTTTCGTTGGACCGCACCCCTGACCTAAAATCGAACGAGTCGCATGCGCGTGTCGCGATGACACTTGGGATGTCGCGCGATGGAAACTTTAATCTCAGCGGCCAGCTCTTTCAGAAGGGCCGGGCGGCGACGCATTCTGAATGGGCGCTGTTGTACGTTCCACGCGAACAGTACCAGTACGAGACCGCCCGGTGGCTTGCTCGAAATGAAAAACTTGAAAGCTACGACGTGACTCTTCCTGCAGAGTCGAGTCGCGTTGCTCGCGACCTGACTCTCGACGCGAAGTTTTCAATCGCCGAACTGGGTTTACGAACGACGGCTGGTATTGGATTTCCACTTCTTCGAACAGATACCGTCGATCTAATCTTAGTTGAGACGCGCGAACGTTTTTCTGATCTGTGGTTGGGCCATCCTGGCATTTTTGAAGAAGAATACACGATGCCTTCAGCTCGGGTTGTTGGAGGCGAAAACATCGGCTGCGACCTCGAGTTCGACGGCCTTAAGC
>JALHOI010000253.1 GCA_022843085.1 Pseudobdellovibrionaceae bacterium | reverse complement strand
GACGCTCTTCCGATCTGAGTTTCAAGATCAGTTGATCGCAAAATATGGACGCAAACGACGTGGGCGTAGGTTTGACAGCGTTTATCAGCTGGAAACTGCCTTGTTTCGCTTGAGTCCCGTGGAGAAAAAATGAAACGCCTTTTCATTGTGATGCTCTTTTTGGGCCTGTTGGCCGTGATCGTCTCGATCGAATTTGCGAGCGCTGGCCCGACTCGCGTTGGTAACGGAGACGACGGCGGCGACCTCGAATCGCCCGTGACTGTCAAAACTGGAATTCTCGTCGAGACTCGCGTCGAAGCCGTAAAATTATTGAAACAGCTCAACGTTTCGGGCGTACCCGGCCTCAGTCAGCTCATTCCAGAGACCGAAAAAACCGAGTTGCTTTTGGTCAGCCGAAACGTCGATCTCAGCAATACCCAATCTTCTCCTGAAGAACGCAGTGCTGCCCTTGAAGAAGCAAAAGCTATTGGTGCTGTGAATGAAAATTACCAACCGGTTTACGCTCGCACGTTTCCTGAACCTCACGCGGCACCCCGATTTTTTCCCGCCGCACTGTTGCTTGATAGAAAACAGTTGGTCGCTCTCCACATTCACGAGGCGTTGCATCGTGCGCTTCCTATTTCGCTGCGTGAGAACGAACAAGCCGTAAGCCGAATCACGCTCGCGCTGACAACAAAAGGGGCTTCGTTCGATCGTGTGAAGGATGTCGTCACGCGCGAACTCGATCGCGACGCAGCTGCACGTGCCACGCTCGCGGCGGCGTCTGCTGCGGCGTCTGCTGCGGCGTCTGCGGCAAAAGCAGAAGCAGTTGCGAAACAGGGTGAGCCGGCAGACACATCAGTTCTGAAATCCGGGTCGACGTCAGCGGCCACTGTCAACCGTGCGAGTTTAGTTGAATATAGCTACCGATCGTTTTTTCTGCCCGAGTCACAAAAAAAGCAGGCACCCGTTTCGTCGCTTCATTCGCTTCGAAGTTTTCTTTACCCGTTTGAGGGCGACTCGTTTGGTTTTGGTGTCGAGTTTACGTTTGTTGTCTTACCTGAACGTTCTTACCTGGGACCGCTTGGTCTTTCGAGTCAACTGAAGCTGGGGCGGTGGGGTCGATCCGACATCGATCTCTTCGCTGAACTTCATCTCAATACATTGTCCGACGGAGAAATCAAAAACACACCGGTGGGTCGCGATACGGCAACCGTAGGTTTTGCAATTGAACGTGAAGCGAAAAATTTTAGATTAAATAATAAATTTTATTTCACCGGCGCGTCCGATGCGACCCAACAAATCGGCGGTGTCGACTACACTTACAAATTTGCAGCAATTTTCGGAGCTCGCGTTCTTGCTTTAGCGCGAACTGAGGTTTCGCGTGGAGCGATTTTCGAATGGGGCGGAATGGCTGAAGTTCTTCTCGCGAATTCACACGAGGTGACCGGGAACGGACCTCTTGCTGAGAAAAATGGGCGCCTGCGTGTCGTATCGGTCGGCCCCGAGCTCGGTTATTCGACAGGAGATTTTCGATACTCACTCAGCGGGCGGTTCATCATCGATTCGACACCGGGCATCTCGCTCGATCAAGTGGGCGACCTCATGGGGTCTGGCGTCGGCCAAGGCTCTTGGGGCGGCGCGGTTTCCTGGCGATTTTGAAACGCGGTGTGATACATCACCTGCTGAACCGGCGAAAGACGTGCCGAGCGAGGAGTTCAAACGATGTATCACTACACTCAGGGCCGGCCGACACGGCAAGGCCACAAGGGAATTCCCGAAGGTCAATTCGAAGAAGAGCAGGGCCTTGACGGGTTTTACGGCCCTGTCTCGCACTTAATCAAAGACAGACCGTCGACACGTTGGAACTCCATCGAGGGCAATCTGAAACCTCGAATGTTCGATCTCGTCAAGCACATCGCGGCCGATCTGGCTTCGAACGTTGATGGGGGCCTTCAGGGTCAAAGGCTGTTTTATAATAACGATATCACTGTTTCGTCCCTCTGGATTCAGCCGGGAGTACCGAACGATCAGCTCGAGTCGCGTCGCAACGCGGATGGCGACTGGATGTACTTCTGTCACAAGGGTGGTGGGCAAGTGCTTTCGGAATACGGCGTCCTCGACGTGACTCCGGGCACGTATCTCGTCATGCCAAAATGCATCGGCCACACATTTTTTGTTAAAGAGCCGACACAGTTTCTTCTCATCGAAAACCGCACGAGCCACTTTCGCGAACCAGATCGCGGGATCGTCGGTCGTCATGCGCCGTGGGATCCGAACGCGCTTGTTAAACCTGATCTCGCAGGCCTATACGACCTCATTCGCCGAGAGAATATCAATGTGCGTACTGTTCGTATTAAACACACCGATGAACTTACGACGATTCGTTATGACGAGTGTGTTTACGATGTTCGCGGATGGAAGGGTGACCTCTACCCCTACACGCTTCACATGGATCACATCATGCCGATCGTGAGCCACCGAGTTCACTTACCTCCGTCTGTACACACGACGTTCGCAGCACGTGGTTTTGTCGTTTGTTCGTTTTTACCGAGGCCGCTTGAAGAAGACGCTGACGCATTGAAAGTTCCATTTTATCACCAGAATATCGACTACGATGAAATTCTATTTTACCACGACGGTGACTTCTTCAGCCGCAACAATCTTCACGCTGGCATGATGTCGTTTCACCCCGCAGGTTTTCCGCATGGACCGCACCCGCAGGCCTTAGAGAAAGTGAAAACAAAAACACGCACCGACGAAAAGGCAGTCATGATCGACACACGGTGGCCGCTGAAGCGCGACGAAGCGCTAGCCCGCTTCGAAGTCGCGAACTACTGGAAGTCTTGGATGACAAAGTAGTTTCGCGCCCTCGATTCGCGATTCGCCGGCGTCAGCTTGAACTGCTCACGGTGCAGCCAACCTGCGTCTTCCGATCGACCAGCGCCAGTGATGGCGAATTTGGGTCGGGCTAGACGAACATCGGACTCGGCGTGACTTCGGCTGGTCGCCCGTTGTTTATCGAGCGTAAGCTGAAGCGATGAAAAAACAGAGCATGAGCGGTTTTCTTGTGTTTGCTTACTTTTTTATCTGTTTCGGCTCGATGCTTGCGACGAACCGAAGCCCAGCGCAGACGAAAAATCTTTCGCAGCAGGCCGCACAATTCGAAAATCGTATCTGCGGAGTAAACCCGAATCGGACGCTGTTTCGAAATCCGAAGTACGAAGAGGTGGTTCTTTTTTTCGTAAATCATCTTCCGAAAGAGCCGATTGAATTAAACGAGTTTGGCGTGCGTTTTAAGACAAAGGCTGCACGCGCAGCCGAGTTGAAGCGATTCAACAATTTAAATTTTCGACTCATGCGTAATGTTGACGAAGTCGGTTTGACGATTGGCGATCGGTTCATTGCGAACAAGCTGAATTGGCTTGGTGTTGAGAGATCGCCGGATGAGTTGGACGCAAATCGCGAGGCCGAACTTCTGAAAGTGTTAACAGAGATCGAGATTCAGCTTAAAAAAGATAAGGTAAAACCGGCTGACCAAAAATCGTATTTACTTCTTCATGTGGGACCAGTGACTTACGCGCGCTGGAAGAACGATAAGCTGCGCAAAACTTCTCAGCTTGTGGCACTTGATGACATCACCGTTCGAATGAAGTCTCGAGCGTACGTCGAAGGCAAAGACGCGAAAGCGACTGCGCTTTTGCAAGCCGTACCGGGCTCGGGACTTCGAACAAGTGACATGGAAAAAATCATCGACATGAGCGAAGTTGCCATGTTCTCGGGCGTACAAGAGCGGCCGATTGAATTTGCCGGCTTAGTTGCAAAGATTAAGAAGCCCGAAGTAAAAAAACTCGTCGACGAGTATCGCGTGTGGATTGATCAGGGAATCGCGTCACTGGCCGAGCGCGATGAATTGGCAGCGAAGACGATGATGGCTCAAAAGGGTATGGGCCTTGTCGTGTTGTCGGCGAACTTTGGGCCCGGCGTCGCGGATCGACTGATGGCGGCCTGCCCCAGTCAGTCTCCGAAATCGGCTTCGTCGAAGTAGCGGCCTCGAAGCTAAAATGCGCTTGAACGTCGTTGCGCGCGCGAGCACACTGAAACGATGTTAGAACCACGACCGTCAATGAAAAGTCCGACACTTGGCGAGCCGATATCACCTGCCGACGCGATGAAATGGGCCCTACTTTTGGCCCGACGCGGTGCCGGGTTTGTATCACCCAACCCTATGGTGGGTTGTGTGATTGTTGATCGCGACCACAAATTTGTGACGGGCGGGTGGCATCAAAAAGTCGGCGAAGCGCATGCCGAAATTGATGCGATCGAGCGATTTTCTCTGGTGCGAGGGGCGAAAGAAAACATCGCGGGTTGCCATTTTTACGTGACCCTCGAGCCGTGTGCGCACGAGGGGCGCACGGGCTCATGCGCGCGTGCTATTGTGCCGCTGAAGCCTGCGTCGGTGACTTTTGCTGTCTTGGATCCGAATCCGTTAGTTTCGGGACAGGGCGCGAAGATTTTGAACGACGCCGGAATCAAGTGTGCATGTTTGGCTGATCTTCGCACTTGGCCCGCCTACCCCGAAAAGCCGATCGAGAACCGAGCGCAAATTGATCTGGTTGAAGAGGCCGAAGATCTGATTGAGATTTTTTTGTGGAGCATGCGGAACCAGGGTAGCGAAGCTAAACCTTTTGTCACCGTCAAGCTTGCCTCTTCACTTGATGGACGAGTCGCCATGCACACAGGTGAAAGTCAGTGGATCACGAGTGAGCAGGCACGTGAAAAAGGTCATCGCCTTCGACTCGAACACGATGCGGTCATCGTCGGCCGCAAGACAATAGAGACAGACGATCCATCGCTCAACGTGCGACTCGAGGACGTCGTGGGCCACGTTAACACTGTGATTGTTGTAGATCCGAAGGGGAAGATCATTGATCGGTTGCGGGATTTCAAAATTGCGAAGGTACGACCCGCAAACCGAATTCTCGTTTGCGTTCAAGCCGGGCTCGTCGACGCTGCCACGATTCAGCGCGGAATCGAACATGGCTTTCAAGTTTTTGAAATTGCCGGCAGCAAAGAAGGCATCGTCGATTTGAAGCAGCTGTTGATAAAGGTGCGCTCGCTTGGAGTCACCGGTGTTTATATCGAGGGCGGAGCCGCCACCATCGGCCCGTTTTTAGATAATCGTTTGGTCAACCGGATCCATATTTTTATGGCCACTTCGATTCTGG
>JALHOI010000252.1 GCA_022843085.1 Pseudobdellovibrionaceae bacterium | reverse complement strand
GCCACCAGTTCCTGTCGATGCCAGCTTCGAGCTTTGAACGACACCTGGGCTACAGTTTTGGAATCCCAACATCAGAACAACAGCGCAGAGCGGGAGAGTTGTTGCTGCGAGAAGTTTTCGTTTTTGAGAGAGAGTCATCTTCGTTAATTTTTTCATGACGACCACCTGTTACTGTACACATTGTTGTTGGATAGCGACATTTTCGAACATGCGGCGCATGTGATAGCCGTCGGTCTCGAATTGATCAGCAAGCGAGCGAACCATTGTCTCTTCAGAAGCAAGTGGTGATCGGCGGCACACTGTCTTGAAGGCGCGTCGAACCATGCATCGAGAGAATCCGCGTGAATCAGCGAGTGTTTTACCGAAGGCGGCCACACCCATGCCGGTGTTGCTGCTTCTCCAGCCAAACTGATCTGCATTCTTCGGCAAAATCGCGTTGTTGATGATGCTGTTATCGAAGATGCGGTAGCCCTCTGGAGCTTCACCTGCGTTTCGAGTCATCTTGCCAACTACGTTTGTTCCAAGAGTCTGCGCGTTGTTGTTGAAGTCGAGGAAGGCAAAAGCACCGCGGAAGCCGTCCATACCTGAGTGGCACGACTTACAGGTCGTGAGGTACACGTTGGTGCTTCCACCTGGGGTCCTTGTGACGTCTTGGCCAACTCGCTCGTCAGATGCGTTGGCATCGGCCCAATCTTCCATTTTGACACACATGAATTGACGGAATCCGAATTCAACCATACGGCGGTTGGTGCCCGCGATCATGTGAGCCTCTGTGAAACCGCGCGTGGTAATCAAACCGGCCGCATCGGGATGATCGGCGGCGACGCCGCCTGCAATGATTCTTTGCGGAGATTGTTTCACCAAGACGGCGGCAGGAGACAGATTTCTAGCCTGAAGACCGTTGTTGCCAGCATAGTGGTTATTGCTTCGAATGATGTCGGTCAGCTCAACCTGCGGAATGTTATTTGCCGTCGCGATTTGTGGAGCAACTCGGTAGTAGAAGTTGCCGGTCAGAAGTTCTTTCGCGCTGGTCGTATCGCTATCGCGAACAACACCAATTAAAGTCGCGACGAAGTCTGACATCGGTGCGCGGTTTGACTCATCTCGAGTCGACATACGACGGCCAAGGTCGCGAATCTGAATATCTAAAAAGAGAGGGTCAGCCGTGGCGACTTGCGCTGCGCCTCTTGCGTTTCCGGCTTTCAGCAGTGTCTCCATTTGAACGACCCGCGCGTCGTCGATAGGTACTCGAACGCCCGTGATTCCTTGAAAAAGACGGGCGGCACGAGTGCGCTCGGCTGAGATCGCGCCGTTAACATCAGGTGTTGTTGCCGCATACACCGTTGCTTGTGCTAGGGCCTCGGATGTCGAAAGTATTGAGAGTGCACCGCTGCAAACTGCGGCCCCCAATAATGTAAGGCCCGCTGTGAATCCAGCTCTGGCCTGTTTACGTGATGTCTTCATCTCTACCCCCACTGCCGACATAGGTCTTGTCGGTGAAATGCGCCACGATCTTAGACTGATCTAGTCGCAACCCCTGCCAACCAGTAGAGCAAGGCTGGTGCCGTGACATTTTGCGGCCAGCTCGTGCAGGTTCGTAGACACCTGTTCAACTGCCGGAGTTCGATCAAGAGTTCGACGTTTTTAAAAAAAGCCCCTAGCGAATCAGACACTTAGATCGTGAGTGAAGCGTCACAATTTCATATGAAAGCGAGACGCTTCACGTGAAGGGCACTCAGATTTCGTGCGAAGTGTCTCGATTTGATTCAGCCTTTTCTTGCTGAAGAATCGAGTTCAGTCGGAAAGCTTCGAACGAGCCGCTTTCAAAGCTGCTCCGATCCTAGGTCTGTCGAACATTTGATGGGTGTTTTGGCGAGACCGGCGTAACCGCGCTGTCGAATCGCATTGAGTCGAATCGCATTGAGTCGAATCGAGATTAAAAATAGGTATCGAGGTAGTTGAAGAGAGGCGCAGCCGAACCGGTCGGTGCAAAGGTACCGCCGCCGTGGGATGTGCTGATCTTTACGCCGACGGCTTTTCCCCCACGGGCGCAGAGCTGGGTGTAGGCGAACGACTGCACAGCCGTCGAAGACGCATCAGCTGATGCGTCGGGAGTGTAGTAGCCGCTTTTAACAGATCCATTGGTTACGCCGTGGCAACTTGCACAATTTGTCGAAAGCACGCCCGTAATCACATTCTGAAGATCGGGAAGCGCTTGAGCAGGAGGAGTACCGCACGCGCCTGCACTTGAAGCTCCCGGAGTCGACATTGAAAGATCGACGGAACAATTTTGAAATCCTGCGATAAGTACAGCCGCTGTGAGACCAAGACTAAGTGCGACACCCACAGACGGGCGTCCGCGCCGTTTAGTTACAACCACAACCACCGCCCGCGCCGCCGAAGCCGCCAACCGAGCCTTCGCGGGCATTGAACATGTGGTTCATTCCAGACTGTTCTTTCGGCGCACCGACCAACTGCATCCCGTTCTTGGCGAGAGTTCCACGTTCGAATGCGCTCACTTTTTTACCGACAAGGCTGCACGCAGGAAGCGTCACGGTCGCGAAAAGTAAAAGAGAAGACACCGACATTAATTTGCCCAAACGCATTTTCAATTGTTGTGTCATTCGATTTTCTCCCTTACCTGTCGCGCTGAAGACGACTAGCCTCCGGCGAGTACTTTTTTGACTTCGGCTTCAATTTTTTTCTCGTCACCTTCACGGAAGGCTTCATGAATCTTTACGATTTTTCCGTTTGAAAGAATGAACGACGTTGGCATTTTCTCGATGCCGAGCGCAGTTGCACTTTTCATCCCCTTGTCGTGAACGAGATCAAAGCCAACCGGATGATCTTTTAAAAAGGCCTTTGCCTCGGCGATGTTCTCGTCGACGTTGACGCCGATGATGACGAGTTTTTTACCGTACTTCTTGTGAAGCTTGTTTAGCGCAGGAAGCTCAATCTTACACGGCTCGCACCAGCTCGCCCAAAAGTCGACAATAACGACTTTGCCTTTGTACTTCGAGGCTGCAACTTTTGCTTTGCCCGGAAAATCCATGACTTTCAGGCTCGGAAAATCTTCGCCTTCTTTGATGCTCAGCTTCGCCTGAGCATTCGGGATAAGCGCGACGCTGACTGCGACGGCAGCGATGGAAGAGGTAAGAAGTGATTTGATTCGAGACATGTTGAATAAACGCATGTTGATTCCCATTAGTTGTTTCCCTTACTCACGCCTGCATTTCGGCATTTTGGCAGAATAACTATCGCAAGAAAATCGAGTGTTCGCGGAAATACGAAAACCAGGTCATCCGTCACTGAAATTGAATCAAAATGAAACGATGACGCCTCATTTCGAGACGTTGTATGGCGGCGCAGCGAACAAGGGCGAAGCCGATAGGGCTAGAATTTGGTTGTTAAACCGAGGCCGATGACGAAGGCCGAAATCGCAAGTGGTTTGTCGTCGGCTAAAGTCGTGAGTTGGCCTGCGTCGGTGGCATCCGAAAACTTCTGCCCAAAGTATTCGAGTTTGACCGAGAAGTTGGTCTTTTCGGTGAGGTTCCATGCTGGTCTCAGACCGATCCCGTAAGACAAGTAGGTCGAAAGTGTTTTGTTGCCGGTGTAAAATACGCCGGGGTCATTTATGTAATAGTCCTCGTAGAACTTAGCCTTACTTTGCGTATAGAAACGAACGGTCGCTGCGATTTCAAACTTTCGACCGAACTCGCGCGTCAGTCGCTCTTCAAGAGTGTGCGAAAGCACACCCCAGCTGTCTTGGTAAATTCGGTATGCAGTTGCCGACGACATCTTCCAGCGGGGAATATAGACATTGTACTTCATCCCTATTGCGTGGCGGTTTCGTGTTCGCGGATGATTTTCTGAGAGCGCACTGATGTTGGCTCCGGTGATCAACTTTGCTCTTCTGTAAGGACTCGCGATGAACCCGTTTTCGACTTTGAAATCGTAAATCAGTTGAAGTAGTGCATTCTTTGAGAGGATTTGCGAGAGAGACAATGAGTAATTCTGATTCTGCATGGTCTCGCGAAAGCCCGAATTTCCTGTCGCCGTAATAACATCTTGGCTTGAGGCAAAACCGAAACCGACCACCGTATTTTTTGTGAAAAACTCGCGCGAACCACCGGCACTAATTGCTCGCGAGCTATAATCGCTTTCGTCAGATGTGACGATTCCGGCTGACAGCGTGCCATCTGGAATTTGCGATTCGTAATTCACTTGGTACTCTTGGCGGTAATCGGAAATAGTGCCTCTCGACGCGTATGTTCGAACTTCGCTAGACGCACTCGTTAGAATGTCTTGTGCGACGTGCACGGAAATTTTCATTCGGTCTTCGTTGAATGTTGATCCGAGGTCAATCGCAGGCGAAAGCACAACGGTCTGCTGACTGTCGCTGTAATATCGAATTACGGTCGATCCGTCGATTTCACTGAGGGCTGACTGAGGTGTTGTGAGAGAGATGAGGCAAGAAGCCACTACGAGTAAGAGGATTTTCACAGTCCCACCTCGAGACTCGCTTGAATGCCGGTCGCAACGAGACTGTTGTTCGCGTTATAGATGGCAGCCTGGGTACCGGCGATTGCAATTGAGGCAAAACCCTCAAGGTTGTATCTGATTCCGAGTGCTGCGTTCATCATGACGTTGTAGCTGGTGCTGCCGTCAAAAATTGCGCCAGCTGCGCTCGGCATGAAGGCCCCAAGCCCGTAAGAAACAAAGCCTGACACTGATCCTGCAAGCAGGGCATCGTTCCCAATTTCGCCTCCGAACATGTTGCCGCTTGCGACCGGGGTGACCCACTGACCAGCGACACCTTTGACGTAAAAACCAGGACTCAGATACCGCATGTAACCGAGGGAGTAGAAATTCTGTTTGTCGCGATACGAGCTAAACGTAATTTGAACGGCACGACTGATTAAGGCGACCGCTCCATATTTGGACAGTTCATCTTCGTCTTGATCTTCGCCCCCGATACGCATCTGGGCGCTGACCGGGATAAAGCCAATCGACCGCATATTTTCGCCAAGCTTCACGATCACGCGATAGAACCGTCCCGCCGAGCTTGTCACGATTTGATTCGATGCTTTGATTTCAGTTTTGTTTGGCAGAATCGCGAGGACACGAAACCGTTCGCCTGGTCCTGAATAGACCTGAATATCGTCTTCACCCGTTGTCAGGGTCATGGCAGCGAAAGAGCGGTCGGGG
>JALHOI010000251.1 GCA_022843085.1 Pseudobdellovibrionaceae bacterium | reverse complement strand
CGACTCTCGATTTGCGAGCCCAAGATGCCGCGCAAAAATCAGTTCGGCAGGGTCTTGAACGGCTTGAGACCACGAACGCCACCATCAAAAAAATCAAAGCGACTGGAAAAAACCTCGAGGCTCTGCTGGTCGCAAGCGACCCTTCGTCCGGGTTCATCACGGCGATCGTCGGCGGGAGAAGCTATACAGCTACGCAATATAATCGCGCGATCGAAAGTCGCAGGCAGGTTGGCTCGGTCATGAAACCGTTTGTCTACCTCGCAGCGCTTGAAGGCGCGTCTCGAGACGGCGAACTTCTAACAACCGAATCAACAATTGATGACTCGGCTTACACGATTAAGTATGAGGGCCAAACCTGGTCGCCAAAAAATTATGATGGAAAATTCCGGGGCGAAGTTCCGCTCTGGTTTGCGCTCGTCGAATCGCTGAATGCGTCGACGGCTCGGGTGGCTCAAGAGGTCGGTGTTCCGAAAGTCATTGATGTCGCGCGCCGCCTGGGTATCACATCGAAATTAAACAATGTTCCATCGCTTGCGCTAGGAGCCTTCGAACTTGCACCTGTCGAAGTTCTAACGGCCTACACGTCACTCGCGCGTCTCGGGTCTCGTGTGCCGCTCTCAACTCTTTACCGAGTTGAGGATCTTGGAGGGCGCGAGATCTTTGCGTTTCGCCCAACCGCTGAAGCAGCCGTTGACCCCGAAACGACAAGCCTAGTTGTCGGGATGCTAAAAAATGTTATCGATCACGGCTCGGGTCGCGGCGCGCGCGCGCTAGGTCTGACCGGCGCTTATGCCGGAAAAACTGGAACGACCAACGATAAGAAAGACTCTTGGTTCGCCGGCTTTTCGCCGAATCAAGCGGCCGTCGTTTGGGTTGGCTACGATGACAACACGTCACACGGACTTACGGGAGGAAGCGGCGCCGTTCCTATCTGGGGGCAGTTCATGGTCGAGTCGCAAAAACTTTCGAAAGCGGCCGCGGCATCGCTCGATTTTTCGTGGCCCGAGGGCGTCGTCAGCAAAACCCTTGAAGCCGCCGACCTCGAAAAATACGCTGGCATCGGCGATCTCGTCACGCCGCCGATTACCCTGATCGAACGCAAGCCCGCCACTCCAAAAAGCTTCTTTTAGGGTACCTGCTTCCCAAAATTGGGAAGCAGGTACCCTAAAAAAACAAGAGTTCGCAGCTTCCTCCGTTGGCGACGGCCATTTTCACTGGCGCCGCAGCTCGCGACACTTTCGCCGATGCTGGTAACGGTTCATTTGTTGCGACAAGCTTAAAACCGGGCGTTAAGTCGACTTCCGCTAACTCTTTGGCTCTTTTGACAGACCGCACGGCTTCGGGGTCAGCCACAGTCTTCGGCTGCTTTGCAAAGCTATAGAACTCGAAGTCGCGCAGATTGGTTGGTGGACTCTCGATTTTTATTTTCGCTTCGAACTCGGCGATCTTTTTCGCAACTTCATCAGTTTGATCGGGATGTAGGACGAGCAATTTTCGTTGCTGATAAAATCGTTCGAGAGCTTTGCCGCTGATCTCGCCTTTTTCAGCCAGGTGCGAAGCGATCGGATTAAACAGCGTTTCGTAGTTCGCGATTAAAACCGATCGCGCCAGCGCGCGCGCTTGGTCGAGCATCGAAATAACTTCTTTCTCCAAAATCCGTCGCCGCGCATTCGAAAGATTAGAGATAAAGGAACTTACGCCCTCAACACCCGGCGCGACCAACCCCCATTTTTGAGAAAGCCCCCAGTTTAGTACGGCCGTATTCGCCAAAGCTGTCGCACGTTGGATGTCGTTTGCTTTACCGGCCGAGTGCCGCTCGCCTTTCGTGGAAAGCAGTTCGCCTGCCTCGCCGCCCAGCAAGACTGCCATCTTCGCGATGACGACTTCGGGAGTCAAAACGAGCGATTCGATCTGTTCGCGAGTGGCAATTCCTTCGTACATGATCCACTCGCCGTCAATTTGCGTGACGCCTGAAAGAATGCTGAGGCCGCGAGACTCCATCCGATCGCCAAGCAGAACTTTAGTCACGATCTCGTGACCAGCTTCATGAAAAGCCGTCCATACAATTTCGTTCGCGTTCTTTTTCATTTTGCTAACGGTCGCTTTGCCGCGCACCTCGACGTCAAACGACTGGCCAGTGCGAACAACCTTAAGATTGAATCCCACGCTAGTGCCGTCTGCTAGCTTTCGATCGGCCGTCTTTGTGATTATGACCTCTGAACCGTTCGGAATTTTTTCGATCAACAAACGATCGTGTAGAGCGCCGATCAGCGACTGGTTGACGAAATTTGTGATCGAAGCGCCTTGCTCCCAAAGTTTGAAGCCATAATCTTCGGTCGCCTCAATTGTCTTTCGGTAGTCCTCCGCCGAAGCAAATTTTGTTTTCCAGCTGCGACGACCGGCGCGAGATTCAGAAAACTCCCTCACCGCCTTGATGAGCTTGAATTGTATGAGTTCGCGGGTCGTTCGTGCCGTGTGAGGGCCGAAAAAGAAGACCCGGTGAGTTCCGACTCGATTTAAGAAAGCTTCGGTGAACCGCGACATGAGAAATCGGCGAATGTAGCCTTCGTCACCGACCGCCTTGTCGTAGATCTTGCGCGCCGCCTCGTGCTGTTCAGCCTCTGGCACCGTGCGCGGAATGGTCGAGTACCACTCTTCCCCTGCGTTGCCGGTCATAATAACAACAACCTGACCCATGGGGCGCGATTTCGAATCTGAAAACGTGCGAACCACAGGGACGCGCAAAATATCGTAAAGCGCTTGAAGAACTTTCGGGTTGGCGTTCGAAATTTCATCGAGAACCAGCACAAGTCGCCCGTTACTTCGGTCGTAGGCGCTCATGAAATCTGACGCGACCGATTTGTTTTTACTGTCACGAAAACCCAATATTTTTTCTTTTAGGTCATCGACGGTTTGAATTTGGCTGAAGTCGATAACGATAGGCATCGAATCTGTTTTGAAAAGAACCTGGTGAACAGCAACAGCAAGTTCGGTCTTCCCAGTCGAAGATGTTCCGAAGAATGCGTAAACGTCGGCAGGCTTTGTCTCTTTATCAGGATGATCGGTTTTTTCAGTGTTTGCTGCACGCCGAATGTCGCGAGCCAGAGGTGCGACGATATGCCGAACACCTTTGACTCGCTTGTTGAGTTCGTCTTCGAGCTTAATAAGCTCGTCGATACGTGCATCCGAAATCGCCTGCGCATCTCGGCTCTTTTCGGTGGCTTTGATGAGAAACGCTTTTTTTCCTACCATGAGGCTATAAGTACCGTCGGCATTCTTACGGACGCTGAGCTTCAAAGTATCACCGTTCTGGTACTCGAGTCGTCCCGAGAACACGGCGTCTGAAAGGGTCTTTTTAAGAAGTGACTTGACCTTGTCGTTGAGCGGCCGCGCGCCCTCTTCAGCCAACTGATCGTAGACTGCAAGAAATCTCTCAAGCTTTGGAGAAAACTCGAGATGAGCCGCAGGAAAGTCTTTGGATTTACCAGAGGCAAAGTTAGCTCGCAATTGCTCGAGCTTCATCTTCGTAATCTTCAAAATAATTGAATGAGTGAGCGGACGCAGTAGCAAAAGACGTGAATTCGGAATTCGATCCAAAACCTCTTCTGAAGTTCCTCCCGAATCATTGCCAGGGCCTGCTTGACTGATTTCTTTTTTCAGCGCGACTTTGTCGTGAGCAAAAATCTTCCATCGCTCTTGCATTTGCTCTTCGGTCAAAGGAGCACCGACTCGACGACCTTCACGATCTCGCGCGGTGATAAGTCCAATGCCGTCGTTCGACGCAATAAGGATCGTCACCGGCACCTGAATGCGATTTACGCCCGGCCCTGGATTTCCGACGGTGAAGTAGCCCTTTTCGAACGCTTCTTTCAACAAAGTGTTTTTTAACTCGTGAGACCAATCGTGATACTCATTGACGAATAAGACGCCGTCCTGGGGAGCGTAATACCCGGCGCGAACTTGCCCCGGTTTCCACGATTGATTTTCGACGATGTATTCCTCGGGCGTATTGCCTTCGGTTTTTTTAATTTCGTAACGCCCCCCAGAATGAAGCACCAGAAATCGATTCAGCGCGCTCAGCTTTCCTGAACCTACGTAGCCCGTTGCCGACCCTGTGACGGCCCAGACATCACCTTTGTCTTTGACGACCGGTATCCGGTAAAGGTGGGTGTCGAGAGAACCCGAAAAATCGTGAAGGCTTTGAACCATTCGCGTTTGAACGTAAGCTTCGACTAACGTGTCTTTACCCGAACCAGGAAGACCGATGAACATTCCCACTTCAGGAACTGTTCGCGCCTCGTTGTTTAAAATGTTTTCCTTCTCGATGTCTAAAAGTAGATCGACAGCCTCGGGCTGACCCAAAACGAGTTCGTTCAAGCTTCTTGAAAAGTTCGATAGGTACTCTTTAAACTCCGGCCCAACACGCGGTTCAGTTGACGGCGCAATCGAGACTGGCGGCGCAGTTGGGGGCACTAGCACAAGTGCGCGAGACGTCGAGACCCGCTGGGTCGGCTCGCTTCCCGCCTTGAACTCGATTTCTTTGGCGACCGGCGCAGGTTCTTCGATCCGCACCGACTGATAGACGTTGGCACCTGGTTGGCGATAATTGATTGTGATGATGCCATTCGCACGTTTCACAAAAATGTCGGGAATGTAATCGGAAGAAATTTGCCGATGCTCGCTTTGTCCAGAGTTCACTTCTAATTGATAAATGTAGGCCGCTTGTTTGATTCCTTCCCAATCGTTCACCGGCTCGTTCACGCGGTACTCAAAAGAAAAAGCCACGGTATTCGGTGTTTGCCAGTCGATCCAAAGCTGGCTGACGCGCATGAGTTTGACGTCAACACTTTGGTCAACCGGTATCGGTGCCACGACAAAATTTGCATCGCCGCCGCCTTGATAGGCAAAGATAGAAGCGTTACTCACGACTACAAGTAAATCCTGATGTTTTGGAGATTTCGTGTCGACGTCGAAGAGATAGTAACCGGCATCGGTCAGCGCTTTCGAGGCTTCTTGATTCGCGCCGTTCGTACGCGGGATCGCGATGCTCTGGGCGCGGCCGTCGAAAAGTACGGTCTGAGAGGGGCCTGCCTCACCACCCAAGACCCGAATGAAGCCTGGCCGCTCTCCGATTTCGACGATGACTGGCACAGTCGCGTTACGAAGTGTCACTCGATGTTGTGTAAGGCCGGCATGCAAGGTGGCCGGCAGCTTAAAA
>JALHOI010000250.1 GCA_022843085.1 Pseudobdellovibrionaceae bacterium | reverse complement strand
CGTACCTCTGTGATGAGATTCGGAGATCGCCGATCACGACGAAAGAAATAAGATCAAGCCAACACCACATTCGTGCTTTAAAACCTCAGCTCGTTTCAGAGCACCGATCTTAAATCTTTTCTGGGCGAGTTGAATAAAAACCGTAAAATTGTTCGGCAGTCAGAATGAGACAACCGAACTTACAAAATCGGCGCAAGCAAAATGGCCATCAGCGCAATTGCCGCTGGAAGCCCTTGAACCAACAGAATTTTTCTTCCAACACTGTATCCACCGTAGCAGGCGGCGACTACGACGCAGACGAGAAAGAAGATCGCGAGCTCTTTCCCGAAGCCGCTCGACGGGTGAACCAAAGACCATACAAGCCCGGCCGCCAAAAAGCCGTTGTACAGCCCTTGGTTGGCCGCAACGACCTTAGTGGATTCAGCCTGTGCCAGAGTCATGCGAAAGACCTTAAGACCTCGAGGTGAGGTCCAACAAAACATCTCAAGAACAAGAAAATAAATGTGCTCAAGTGCGACGAGGACAATCATCAGGCTTACGAAAATTTGCATGCTTCATCATGAAACTAAAATTCGGCTTCGTCGAGGAGAAGCGCCCCGCTTCACTGTCGCCGGTGAAGTTTTGCCACGTCTCTCATCTATTCATCGCAAGCAGCCGATCGGATTTCAGAGCTCAAGGTGGCCCGAATTCTGCTGAGCTAGCGGGGATGAAAACAAAAAAATCTCGAGTGTCGCAAGCGCGACGTCGTTCGGTTGAAGTATCACCCCAGCCAACGTTGGACGCCGGAATTCTTACCCTTCTCGAGCGCGATCACCGTTCAATGAAAGAACTGATGGCTAAACTTAAAGACGACAAAACCAATACAAAAAGATTTGCGACGTTTCGAAAACTCGAAAAGCTTCTTCACTCGCACATGGTGGCTGAAGAAAAGGCACTGCTCGAACCCATCAAGACCAACCCTAAATTCGAAGACGAAGCCATTGAAGGTCTTGAGGAGCATGAAATTCACCGCGTGGTGATTGCTAGCATCCAGCGGGTGAAAGACCCAGATCGCCGCTACGTCAGAATGAGAAGCTTCTGCGAGATTTTGACTCATCACCTGCGTGAAGAAGAAGAAGAGCTTTTTCCCGAATACAAACGCCTGACGGCGAAGGTGACTCGCCGAAGCGTTGGGCGAGCGTTCTTGAAGACTCGCAAAAAAACAAATTCGAACCGCGAAAATCTTGGTGCGCTTGACACAGTTGCCACCTCACGGTGACGGTTTAATCGTTAAGCCGACGCTCCGCCTTGAAAAGTTCCCGGTATTCTTTCGTGGTCGACCATTCATTCATTTGAATATGTGATTTAAACGAGCCTTTCAAAAACTGGTCGAGCTCGGTACGAAACAAAATTTCTTTTCGAGAGCACTCTTCTTTACACCCATCATCCACACACTTTGCGAGGTCAGCGGC
Organism: Pseudobdellovibrionaceae bacterium; assembly: GCA_022843085.1. Taxonomy (GTDB): domain Bacteria; phylum Bdellovibrionota; class Bdellovibrionia; order Bdellovibrionales; family JAMPXM01. The sequence continues at coordinate 3,814 of JALHOI010000250.1, read as the reverse complement.
TTCTTTACCCTTTGCCTGCGCTTTAGCGACACTGGCTGCAACTGCACCGGCTGCGTCCTTGTTGCACGCATCCTGGCAGGCTTTTAAATCAGCGGCACTTCTTGCTTCGGCTTGCTCAACCGAAGTTAAATCGCCGCAGGGCTTCGAGCCGGGTGGGCGTTTCGATTCGTCGCGAGTTCCGCATCCTTCTTTATCGCGAAATAAACGCATCGCCTCGTCGGCGTAAGCTTTTAGTTTCGGTGAGATCTGGACCATTTCGAGGACTTTGCGTTGAATCTTCGACTCGTCTTCGTACGCGTTCACAGGCCCAACCGAAATAACACTGAAGACAAACACCATGCAAAAAATCATGTAATTAAATTTCATCGCCTTACCTACATGCTCTCGGCGTTGTCGCCGTCTTGAATGATAGCTCCACGAACGAAACTATCAACTTCGGTTCTGAACAAAGCTTTCTCAAAATCGCATTTCTTTTCACATTCGGCTTTGTTGCATTCGGCGAGGGCCGCCGCACTTTTTCCGGTCGCCGATTGGCTCGCAGCTTTGAGACATTCCTTCTTGCAAATGTCAGCGAGGCTGTCGTTTTTCTTTATTGCCGAGTCATAGGTGAAGAGGTCTCTGCACAAAAACCGAGACTTCGATCTGGAATTGGGGCGGTCTTTCTCAAAATTCGGGCCGACGCAAGATCGATCTTCTCGGAATTTTTTCATAATCTTTCGGTCGACGAGTTCTCTCATCGCAGGGTCCTCCCGCAAAAACTCTTCGATCTCTTGTCCACTAAAACCAACCGGCGCCGGGGCCGAACGCGAAGACGAACCTACAGATTCGGCGGCCGACGTGAGCGCGGCGTATGAAACCGCGAGTCCGATACTAAAGACGAGCAATACGTTGCGAAGTTTCACCGTGACTCCTGATCATGGCGCGCCCGTGTGCGCGCTTAAGTTCAAGAATAACGAAGAATAAGTAATGCGCGAGTCCAGATGCTCGCCTCACGACCCGACACTAGTCTGTCCAGTAACCTTTTCGCACGAGCAGCCAAAAAGTAACCACGACTGACGTAACCATAATGCCCATCGCCGTGACAAAAAGTGTCGTGCTGTCGAAGCGAATGAACTCGAAGTTCATCCCCCAGAATGACGCCCAGAAGGTTAACGGAACCGAGATGCCCGCAAGAAGCGAAAGTTTTTTAATCTGCCGATTCGTACGATTCGCTTGAAGGCCCCAAAAGAGTTCAATGGTGGTTGCAATTTGCGAGCGGTAAAGAGCTAAAGTTCTGTAGGTACGTTCGCAATGATCGTACAGATCTCGAAGCTTCCATGCCAAGTCGCCTGAAGGATTACAAAGGTTCTGCAGCTGCTTTGAAACTGACGACAGATGCCCGATCGAATAATCGATTTGATTCAGCTGTTTTTTGAGTAACAGAAGCGTCTGAGGGCTTACTTCGGTTTTAAACATTTCTTCTTCAAAGTCATCGATCTCGCCAAACAGTGCTCTGATCTCTTGCCACGTTATATCGGTCGCGCGGTCGAGCGCATTGTACAGAAGATGCCAGACATCTTTCTGAAAGTTCGTCACTTTTAAATACTCGCCCCAGGTCGCACCTTCAGGAGGCGGCTCGTGAGGAACCGCAACAAGCCGATCTTTGAAAATCAAAAACTGCAGTTCGTAAACGCGACCCTTCGCCAAAATGAACCAAACCAAAAGTTGATGAGTTTCGTAATCGTCAAGCTTCGGCCGCTGATCACGGTGCTGGCAATCTTCAAGAGCAAGCGGATGCACCTCAAGCTCGCGCGCAAGATCCATAAGCACAGCACTATTGGTACTCAAAACCTCAGTCCAACTGACCACAGAAAACCCCACTGGCTACTTACCAACTACTTCGAGAAGAACCCGGCGCACATAAACAGCACGTCTCGATTCTCTCCAGTCTATTCACAATTGAAAACCGAGCAAGCTGTGTCTCTGAACAAGGGATGCTCAAGCCCGAGCTTCGATTCCAACGGCCGTTAGTTACAGCGACGACCGAAGGTGTCACTCTAGGGAGACTCTGGAAATGGTAGATGAAAGTTATTGAGTGAGATGCAGCCAGTTGGCAGTGTTACTCATAAACTTCTTTGCGTTGACCGATTTTGATAATCGTTACTTTGATGATTCTATTTTCGATCAAGTAGATGACACGATAGTCCTGAATGCGAACTCGGTAGAGCGAGTCGGCACCCTTCATCTTTTTTATCTGAAGCAGTTCAGTGTAGGGATTGAAAGAGAGGAGCTGAACAGCATCTAATATTTTCTGTTGGATCTTTTGAGGCAAACCCTGGAGCTCTTTAGCGGCGCTCTTTTTAAAAACGATTTCGTAAACCTTCGAACTCATTTTTTGAGCTTTTTAAGAACGGCAGCCAACGAAATCTCTTCTTCGTTTTTTCGTTCATCATAACTGGCGAGATCAATTTCGCCTTCGAGTTGCTCGCGAATGGCTGTTTCAACGACGCTTTGAATTTTAAGTCCTCGTTTTTTACAAAATGCCGCCAACGCTTTTTTAAGATCAGAATCTATACTTGTGGAAAGCGTCGCCTGTTTTTCCATCTCTTTATTTTTCACGAAAAACCTTGGAAAAACAAGGCTCGAGGAATCCCGCGGACGACATTCGGCTAAACGTTTAAGATTTAAGGGTTTTGCGAAGATCTCAAAAGAAGAAATGGTGCACCGGGAAGGATTTGAACCTCCGACCACTTGATTCGTAGTCAAGTACTCTATCCAGCTGAGCTACCGGTGCATTGAAAAGTGAGGACTACGGATAAAGCGAAACCGACTGTAAATCAACTGCGCACGTCATGATTTTCGGGTTAAAACGAGAGTAAGGAGCACCTCATGCCCACAACTCTTCCAAAATCTTACAAAAGTACCTGGCTTTCGGCGTTGACCGAGGCTCAAACCACTCTCGATAGCTTTCTGAAGGACCCCACCCAACTCGAAAAGTGCGAACGCTTTTCAAACCTGTTGATTGAGACCTTTCGAGGAGGCGGCAAGCTTTTTACCTGTGGCAACGGCGGCAGCCACTGCGATGCCATGCACTTCGCCGAGGAATTCACCGGGCGCTATCGCAAAGACCGAAAGCCGCTTGGAGCCCTCGCACTCGGAGACGCGTCACACGTCACCTGCGTCTCAAACGATTACGGCTTCGATCAGATTTTCTCGAGGCAGCTTGAAGGCCTCGCCCGCAAGGGCGATATCCTGGTGGGTCTGTCGACCTCGGGGAACTCGGCCAACGTGATAAAGGCCTTCGAAAGCGCCAAACAGTTGGGCCTAAAAACAGTCGCACTTCTCGGAAAAGACGGCGGAAAGCTAGCGCCAATGGCCGATCTCGCCATCGTGGTCAATGCCACGACATCTGACCGCATCCAAGAAATGCACATCAAGCTCATTCACACGGTCATCGAGACCGTCGAGCGCGACATTTTTCCCGAGAACTACTGAAAAGGTGCCAGGCCCTGTTTCTTCTTGCGGTGCGCGAAGTGTCCGGACTTCGGACCCAGCCGACCGGCCACATTTTTTCGCCTGCCTTGATTTGGCTTCGAGGCCGTGGCAGTGTCGAAGGCCTAGCCCCAGGCTTGTTCCAGCACACGGAGTGATGGGTGAGTGGCTTAAACCAGTAGTTTGCTAAACTGCCGTAGGGGGTAAACCCCTACCGAGGGTTCAAATCCCTCTCACTCCGCCAATTTTGAATGTACGCCTTAAAATCGAGGTTCTTCTCAGTTCATGGTGGGCGTGCGTCTAAAAGCGTTTAACAACAAGCATTTAGCAATCTCAGTCGGTA
>JALHOI010000249.1 GCA_022843085.1 Pseudobdellovibrionaceae bacterium | reverse complement strand
GCTAACGAAATCGTCGTTTTAATCTTGCCTCGGTGGGGCTCGGACCGTAACCCTTAGAGCCTAGCGTTCTCGGAACGAAAGGACTTTTAAGGATGGCTCTGCAAACGGCACCGCTCAAATTTTCACGCATGATTTCTGAAGTCGAGATCGCGAAACGCGTGAAAGAATTAGGAGAAGAAATCACCGAATTGTGCCGCCGCGAACCGGTTGTGGCCGTTTGCGTTCTGAAGGGTTCGTTCGTCTTTTACTCAGACCTTATTCGCCATATCGACGCCGACCTTGCGTCAGAATTTTTAGGTGTCGCGAGTTACGGCAACGCGATGAAATCGAGCGGCGAGGTAAAAATGACTCTTGATCTCACGACTTCAATCGAAGGTAAAACGGTGCTGCTGATCGAAGATATCATCGACTCGGGCCTCACGATGGAGTTTCTCGCCAAGACCTTGGCCGCTCGTAAGCCAAAAAAGCTGCTCACATGCACGCTACTGTTCAAGCCAGATGCCCTAAAGATTGATTTTAAACCCGACTACGTCGGTTTCAAAATTCCAAATGACTTCGTGATCGGATACGGCCTCGACTATCAAGGCTTCTACCGAAACTTGCCTTATATCGCTCGCGTCGAATCCCTCAACTAAGCTGCGCGCCTCTCAATGGCGGGCGTGTCTTACCTGCGGGCGCCTTTCAACGGCGCGCCTGGCGACTCACAAGCGGGATTCCGGTTACTGTGGTACGTGGTGGTTTCGACGGTGAGTCGCGAGTGCGTTCAGAACTCTGTTCCAAGTAGCCGATCAGCTACTCGGAGCAGAGTCCGAAGAAACTCCGTTTCCTGATTGTTCGCATTCAAAAGAATTCGCGATGCAGGAGGGGCAGGTCCGAAGGACGAGCCGACCGGGCACGCGAAAGCAGCGCCGGCGGCGCTGCGATACATCTAACTGCCGATGATTTTAACGACGAAATGATAGCGATCTTGGAATTTTGCGCCTTTGAGCCCTGTGGCCGGACCCTCAACGACTTGCGACATCAAAAACTCATTCAGGCGAAGGCCCGCATAATTTTTGTCGATCGCACTAGGACCAAATCGCTTTTTAAACTCTTCCGATGATCGCAACTCGCGAGCGTCGGCCTCGGCGCGTGGTACATAAATGCATTCGAAACCGTCGAGACGAATTGGTTCTTCGCTGTCGAGATCAAGCTCGAGCGTCGGATCCGTGTGAGTTCCGACGAGCAGGAAGTCACCTGGTTCGGCAACCTCTTTCGATTTTGCGTTCTCGATCGAACGATTCAGGGCCTGACTTGTAATGTCGCAGAATTCACGAAACTTTTCGTCGCGAGCCGCCTGGGTTTGTTCTTTTGCGAAACGTAAAATCACAGATCACCTTCTATCTGGTCGAGGAGTCTCCTCAACCAATAGTTCATGGCAGGCTGATGAATCAAGCCTTGAACGAGCTCGGACGCCATTTGGACAAAAGGTCCCGAAGGGTAATCAGGGTCGATCGCGCATTCTTGAACCCATTGGTGAATGGCTTCGGGGTGAAATTGGAGTCCAACGGCTCTCGAGGAAAGCCGAAAGCCTTGATTCGGTGTGGCGGCGTTTGTCGCGATGAGCAATGCGTCTTTTGGAAGCTCAAAGGTGTCTTGATGCCACTGAAAGACCATCAGATCACCTTTGCCGAGGCTTGGATCATCGACTGAAACCCGGTGCCATCCCACCTCCCAATGCCTATTTTTTATTACTTTAGCGCCCCGCGCTCTCGCCATCAGCTGACTTCCTAAGCACAAACCCAGTACCGCTTTCTCGGCGGCCAGTGCTTTCGAGAGAAGCTGAACTTCGGGAACCAAGAACTGAAAATTATCGTCATCAAAAGCGTGCATTGGTCCACCGGTTGAAATCAGCCAGTCGAATTCGGCCAGCTCCGGAAGCGGATCGGCCCGAAACAAGTAACGCACGTCGACCGCGTGGCCGCGATCAAAGGCCCAATCGAGAAGCGCATCCGGGCGCGATCCTGGACCGTGGACAAGAATGCAGATCCTTAAGACTTTCATTTCGTTAAAAGTAGACCCCACACAAGATTTTGACAAACTCGCTTTTCGCCTAGGGAAAGGTCTGTGCCTGCAGAAGATCTACTGTGCCCAAGGGCAAAGTTATCTAGACTTAAAGTCGTATGCAAAAGTGCGTTCTTATTTCGAGCGACGTTCGAGCTGCGCAGCAGATGCGCGGTTGGTTTCGATTGTTCGCAAATCAGCCGTATTTAGAGATCTTTACCAGTACGAAATCGTTTGAAGAAAAATACAGCAATCGAATCAAAGACCGCGACTTACTCATCGGCGAAGATACCGACGCGCTCCTGAACGAGTCCGACGCGAAATCTCTATCGCAGAAGCTTGAAGTTGAAGCCGACACGACGCCTATCAGACTTCTTCTGCTTGACCTCGACGTCGTCGCTCTAAATCCCCTCGAGTGGTTAGCTGAAACGCGCACTAAACTGAAATCGCTTGATCACATCGTTGAAGCAACTCCATTAAAGACTTTGCTACTTGGTTACGATGACCCACATTTGCGGCCCGAACGATTTCGGCACGAAACGGTTGACGACATGGTGATAAAGCCTCTCGATCAACAGCTGTTTCTTCAAAAGGTCGAGCTGCTACTGGCCGACAAACCCGATGCTGCGCCTTCGTTTATTTTTCGCGCACGAGCTGAGGGCGAAATCGAAATCGGTAAAGACGCTGTGATCGACGAGATCTCGGATTTTGCGATCTCGATTCGAAATCCAGCACCGATTGCTGAAGGGGTTTTCGCACAAATTCACTCAAGAATTTTCGGTGCCACACTGTCGAACAGTCGAATTCTCGGACGATGTTATGCTTCAGTTCGGCATCCTCAATTCGAGGGACTATGGCTGGTGCGGTTTTCACTTTTCGGCCTGACCGCGGTGCAGCTCAATGAACTTCGAAAATTCGTGCGAAGCCGGCAGATGCCAGGGCGCGCGAAATTTGCCTCGAACAATCGCAAGCCCCCAGCTGCGGTGAAGAACAAACTGCCTCCACGTTACCGCTTGGGCGTGATCGACTTAAACCGTGATGTTCTTGCTCAAGCACAAGGGATAATCGAAGAAAATTTTGATCGTACGGCTGTGACGCTGTTTCCATCGTACACTCGCTTCTTGGCCGGTCTCGCGAAACTCTCTGGGCAAGCCGAGGCGAACGGAGTTTTTGAAGACGACGACCTGGGCACTGTCGGCGTTATCGGCGGTATTCCTGGAGGCCGCACGACCCTAGTGGTCCGCGATAAAGATCACGAACTTCTCTCGTTCGAACCTGCAATGAAACCGTTCGAGCACTTTCTTGGACGTGGCACAGACGATTGGGAGGCGCGTCCATTTGACTGGCTTTCTACAATTCCAAAAAGCGATCACGAGGACTTTCAAGAATTCTTGTCCTATACGGCGACCGGTGGCCAAGGCGTCACAGGAATTCGATTCGTCGACAATAACGGGGGCCTCGTCTACGCCGAAGTGAAGGGTCGCTATTCGCCCTCTACTGGCCCTGATGAGCCGACAACGCTCAAGCTTGATGTGAAACAAATCGAGCGGGAAGTTTGGATCGATCTCAATCGCATGGTCGCGAAGGGCGTAACCCCCGATCAATACCGCTTCGATGCGCTGCTCATCGACGGAGGCTTAATACAATCAGATTGTGCGGCGTGGCTCGAAGGGCTTCACTCGGCACTCGTACGCGCACAGGTTATTCTACCGACCGAAAAGCTACCTCCCATCTTTATTTTGGCCGATGAGGAGTCGCGGGTCTTGCCGGCGAACTTCGCCAATCGAGGAATTACCGACTTTATTTATAAACCGCTCGATCGAAAGCTTCTGACTGACAAGCTAAGCGTCGCAGTCACTCAGCTCTCTCGCTCCGTGATTCCGGATTCGTCTCCGTTCGTTCCATGCGAGCTCACTGCTCAGCTTTGCAAGATGGCGTCGCTCGAAGAATTATCTGAGTTCGGTCTGACGATTCGACATCCGACCCCATTCAAGCCGCGTATCTTTATGCGTTTTTTTTCTCCGCTGTTCGGAGATATCGCCGACGGCGTACTCGCACGCTGCGTCGCCTCGCTACCAGCCGGCGCGCAAGACCCCACGTTTAAATGTCACTTTGTGTTCTTTGGGTGCTCGGACGAACTCCACAAACGAATCCGCAACTGGATTCGCGAAGATTACGTACAGAAGAAGGAAGCCGGTGCGTAGGAAAAGGTACCTGCTTCCCAATTTTGGGAAGCAGGTACCTTATTTTACGACGCTTTTAACAGGTTGGTTGTCCAGCGTCCGATTGAGTTCAGCACGGTCGTGTTCGCGCCTTGGAAGGCAACTCCGTATCGCTTCTTCTCTTCGCTCCACACAACTTTGCCGGCTACGTTGATCTGCTCTTTGCCGTCGGGACTCTTGATCATCATTTCCACGACGCCACCGTTTTCGAGCCACGAATCGGCGCCGCCTTCGGTGCCTGCTGACTCGTTCCCGAGCGCAAGTTGAACTCCGCCCATCGAGATCGAACTCACGTGGCCGGTCAATTCGCGACCGCCAACCGACATTGTCACTTGCGACGCGATCTGATAGCGCGGGAATCTTCGGCGCGACTTGCCCGACTTTTTTCTAAGTCCCAAAGCAATCAATAGAGGTGCAGCGAAAAGCAGAAGAAGACCAAAGAAGGCAACATTCCGGCTCGGACCACTCGGCCCCGACGCCTGATCAACTAAAGCTTTGACCAACCCGCAACCAGCCGCGCCTTCTTCTTCGGCTGAAGGCGCACGAGCCGCCGCGACGTAACTAGGCTGGTCGGCTTCTCCAACCACCAGTTTCGACGCCGCAACCGCGTTGTACGCGTTGAGCCGCGCCTTCGTTATGGTTTTTGACTGAAGGCTCGAGATTTGTTGTGCGCCGGATAAAATAATCTGCTTCACCTGGTAGGCTGACAATTGAGGGTTTTCGCGAACGACCATCGCCGCGATGCCTGAGACAAACGGTGCCGCCATCGAAGTCCCCGACGACCGGCCGTAAGCCTGATTGCGCAAACTGCTCCAGATGCTGCTACCGGGCGAGCCAAGGTGAACAGTCGAGACACCATAGTTTGAATACGACGCGAGATTATCGGCGTCAGTCGTCGCCGCCACGGACATAATACCAGGCACTGAGTAACTTGCCGGATAAGTGGGCGAAACGTCGTTGTTTAAAGAGCTGTTGCCGGCCGCCGCCACAAAAACAGCGCGCTTCGAGTAAGCGTAGG
>JALHOI010000248.1:2631-5305 GCA_022843085.1 Pseudobdellovibrionaceae bacterium | reverse complement strand
TTAGATGAAACCGGTTTTGCTCCGAAGTTTCATTACTCGGCGTCGCTCGAAAAAGCACCGCGTCCCGCCCTGCTCTTAGTGAAGCCGCGGCTGATGGAGCCCCAAGAAATTTCGCAGCTTCAGTTTTATTCGGGCCGTCCCATCGAACGCATCGAACACAGCTGGTGGGAGGGTCGCGCGGGACCACCCGGCACTCTGACGCCCGGCTTGCGCCGCGACTACTTTATTGCGCGGGATAAGCAGGGTCGCAACCTTTGGATCTATCAGGATGAAGCGTCGGATCGTTTTTTCCTGCACGGAGCATTTGACTAGAAAAACGGCTTTTAACTTTTCATGGAGGATTTATGAAAATTCATAACTCGAAAGTTCAAAACCTTAGGACGCACCCAGAATCACGACGAGTGTTAAAGTATGAATCACAAGAAGAGCTTTTCTTTGCCTGCACGTCCCTCCTTATCCTCCTCGTCTTCGCAACCGCCGACATCTTGGTCCGAACATGGTAGCGTACAGTCAGGCTCTACGAAGAAGAAGACGCCGACGTTTCAAACGCGACTCGAGTACGTCGAGCTCTTGGCTCGCTCGAACTTTTCGTTTCTTATGGGAGCATCGCACCCCGACGAAATGGTTTTGCGCGCCAAGCAGCTCGGCTACCGAGGGCTTGGCCTTTGCGACGTCAACGGGCTTTACGGGGTCGTGCGCGGCTTTCAAGCCGCAGAAAAGCCGAATCTATTCGATGCCACCCACATCGCAGCCAACGCGAACACCGGATTTCGGTATCACGTCGGTTCCGAACTCACTCCCTTCGACTCGTCGCCCGTAACGCTGCTTCCGATTTCAAAAGACGGATATTCCAGACTTTCTAGGTTGATCACGAGGGTGAAACGGCCCGCGGCCAAAGGCCGACTTAAGCTTTCGCTTCATGACATTATCGAAGAAGCCGGTGTTGCCACCGGCGAACTGATCGCCATCCCTTTACCTCCGTGGAATCTTAAAGATCTAGAAAAGATGGCTGATGCTTTTGGTGATCGGCTTTACCTGCCGGTTCACAAAGATTCGACCTGGGAATCGATCGCACTCGCTCGTGAAGCGATGGCGATTGAACGGCGTCTTGCCCCCACAGGCTTGCGTCTGTTTGCGACACAACGGCCGCTGTTTCACTGTCCGCAGCGAAAACCGCTGCACGATGTGCTGACGTGCATTCTTCACAGCACCACACTGGATCAAGCGAAAACAAAACTTACTTTAAATTCGGAACGCTATCTTCGACCGCTTGATGAGCTTCGAATGATCTACCGAGACCGCCCTGATTTGCTCGATCAAACAGTCGAGATGTCGCAGCGACTTCAGTTTTCACTTGATGAACTCAAGTATAAATATCCACAAGAATCGCTTCCCGCAGGCATGACGTCGGTTCAACACTTAAGAAATCTTGTCGAAGAGGGAATGAACTGGCGCTTTCCGCCGACTCTTCCACCCGAATATCGCGCGAGGGCGCGCAAGCAGGTCGAGCACGAGCTGAACCTCATCGGTAAACTCGAATACGAAGATTATTTTCTCACGTTGTCGGACATCTGTCGCTTCGCGCGCGAGAGAGGCATCTTGCACCAGGGCCGCGGGTCGGCCGCAAATTCAATCGTCTGTTTTACTCTGGGGCTAACGGCGATTGACCCGATTAAGCTCGGGCTTTTGTTTGAAAGGTTTCTTTCGCTTGAACGTGCCGAGCCTCCTGATATCGACATCGACTTCGAACACGAGCGGCGCGAAGAAGTGATTCAGTATATTTATAAAAAATACGGCTCACAGCACGCGGCGATGGTCTGTACGACCGTGTGTTTTCGTTCGCGCATGGCCGTGCGTGAAGTCGCAAAAGCGATGGGCGCTACTCACGAACAAACCGACACGCTTGTAAAAACGATGGGGCGCGAGGGCTTAGCGCAACTCTTCTCGGCTCCGTTCGACATTGGCAAGTTCGGCGTGACCGAAGAAAAATTTCGGATGATTTTGAAACTCGCGGCCGAGATCAAAGGTTTTCCCCGTCACTTGGGTATTCATTCTGGCGGCTTTGTGATTTCTCACGAACCTGTCGTCGACATCGTACCGGTCGAGGCGGCGACGATGACCGACCGCTATGTCATTCAGTGGAATAAAGACGACGTGAATCTTCTCGGACTGATGAAGCTCGACATCTTAAGCCTCGGTATGCTGACGGCGATTCGAAAGGCTTTGACGCTTCTGAAAGAGAAGAAAGGGCTTAACTTTGAACTCGCCACGATTCCGCAAGATTGCAAACCCACCTACCAGATGATTCAGAAAGCCGACACCATCGGCGTTTTTCAAATCGAATCGCGAGCTCAGATGTCGCTGCTGCCCCGGTTGAAACCAAAAGAGTGGTACGACCTCGTCGTACAAGTCGCGATCGTGCGGCCTGGCCCCATTCAAGGCGGGCTTGTTCACCCGTATCTCAAACGGCGTTCGGGCCAAGAGAAAATCACCTACGCGAGTCCAAAGCTAATTCCGATTCTGGCGAAAACAATGGGTGTTCCGATTTTTCAAGAACAGGTCATGCAGATCGTCATCGCCGTCGCTGACTTTACGCCGGGCGAGGCCGACGAACTTCGTCGCGTGGTTTCAAGCGCGTGGAGAAAAAAAGCTGTCATGCACGGTTTGCGCAACC
>JALHOI010000248.1:0-2621 GCA_022843085.1 Pseudobdellovibrionaceae bacterium | reverse complement strand
AGTACGCTGAACAAATCTATAAAGTGATCGAAGGGTTTTCTCAGTACGGATTTCCCGAATCTCACGCGGCTAGCTTTGCACTGCTCACCTACATCAGCTGTTGGCTGAAACATCATCACCCCGACGTGTTCACCGTGGCGCTTGTGAACTCTCAACCAATGGGCTTTTACCCGCCTCGCCAACTGATCTCGGATGCCGAACGGCACGGCGTTCGTTTTCACCCGCTCGACGTGCAGCACTCGGAATGGGATTACACGTTGATCAGGTCAGGTCACGTGCGCGTGGGCTTGCGGTCGGTCGATGGCTTGGGCGAAGCCGAGGCCCGGCAACTTGTCCAAGAACGCCAGCTGCGCGGAAAATTTCGCGACATCGAAGACCTCGTGCGCCGCACACGGCTTCAAAAGAAAGTTCTCACAAAACTCGCTACGGCCGGTGCCTTATTTCAACTTTCAAGCGACCCACGCCAAACACTTTTTGCCCTTCAAGGTCTCGACTTCAATCAGCAAAGCTTCTTCTACGGCACCGAACCGCTCGGTGACGCGGCCCCAAGCCTCGCGTCCAAGCCTTTGAGCGGCGCATCTGCGCCTGATGGGCGCGACCAAAATGCTTTCGCGCCTGATGGGCGCGACCAACAGCATTTCGCGCCTGACGGGCGCGACCAACAGCATTTCGCGCCTGACGGGCGCGACCAACAGCATTTCGCGCCTGACGGGCGCGAGAGTATCCCCCCCGAAACGGAATGGGAGCAGGTGGTTCGCGAGTTTCGAACGAAGGGGTTTTCTTTGACGAACCACCCGATTGGAATTTTGCGACGGCAGGTTTTGAATCAGCGGGCGTTACGCGCGCGCGACGGATCGCTTGTCCCGCAATATCACACGGCCGAAGGTCTTTCACAGATTCGAAATGGCGCGACGGTGAGGCTTGTGGGCTTGCGATCGCTCTTGCAAAAACCACCGACCGCGAAAGGTGTGTGTTTTGTTTCACTCGAAGACGAAACCGGAATTTTTAACGCCATTATCATGCCCGACGTTTACGAAAAAATTCGGCTGGTACTTTATTCGGCGAATATTTTGGAAGTTTACGGTGTGTTACAAAACTATCAGGGCGTTGTTCACGTGAAAGCAAAAGAAGTTCGAGCGTTCGAACTTCCACCAAGTGTTCTGCAACTTTCGCCCGGGGCAAATCTGGGCGCCAATCTCACTCAGAGCGAAAGCTGAAACTGAACTGAAGACTCTTGAGACGACACCTGAAGGGTCCGCTAAATGAAGCCCGAGTCAGGTCGACCTCAAACTACGGCTGATCAATAAACGACCGTGCCGCCTCTTCCTTCTTCATGGCAGCGGTTTTATCCGCGATGTGAATCGAACGATCAAACAGAATCCAATTGTTGCGCTTCATGTACTCTTCAACCGAGATCGTCGTGATCAAATCGGCAATCGCATAGGTCATATAAGCCGGCTGTTCATCATGGTGAACACGAACGTAAGGTGCAATCTTCGTTGCACCCGGAATCGCAACCATAGCCTGGGTTCCCGACAGCATCGCTCGCATCGGACGGTAACCAGTCTTCGCCAAAATGTCTTGGGCTTCGGCACGCGTGCGAACACGACCAAACGGCTGAGACGCAGCCGCAACGAGTTCAAGAACGAACTGATTCGAATTCGCTTCAAATTTATTATTCCAAGCCGCCGCCGCGTTATAAAACTCGCCTTTAAAAATATCTGCCAGGCGATTGTCATAGTAATCTTCACCATCGATCGTGATTCGCTTTGGCAAAGCAAGCTTCTCAAGATTCTCTTGAATTTCTTCAGACGGAACCAAAATCTGCGCGCGAAGTTCGTAGGGATCATCAGCGAAAAAGCGCCAGATACCTTCGTCAAATAGCTTCGGAAGATTCGCCGGCACCTTGGCCTTCATTTCGTCATCCGTTATGCAAGGGCGCAACATGTGGCGAAAGTACCACTGCCGCTTTCCGTCGTCGTCCAGGCCATCATGATGATTCCAGAAGATCAGACCAAGATGCGAGTAGACCGACTGGCGATCTTTGCCCCCGTAAGCTTTGCGAATCTGCTGTTTCACTTTCTCAACCGGGCGAACACCCGCGTTACTCAGCGGAACTTGAAACTCGGCTGAAGCAACCATCTCTTGGGCCGTTAAATACTGCCCGTTCATGTCGGTATCGCGTAAAGTGGTGATACTTTTCATGTTCTGACCGGCACGCGCAATGAGTGCAACCTTCAGCTGTTTTCCGGTCTTTTTAAAATAGTCCTCGGCAAGCAGGGACATCTGAACATTCAAAACGATGCCGATCTTAATTGCGTCAGCTATCGCCTCGTCGGTCGGTTCTTTGACTTTGCATTCTCCGGCATTCGCCGCGACAGGACTAAGCAGCGCAAGAAGTGCGCTGAGGGCGAGAAGTCTTTGTCCGAATCGAAACGTCACCAGAACCTCCAAGAAAAAAAGGGAAACCACCAATGCTTAAAAGCTTTTGATCGAATCCCCTTTCAGTTTTTTTACCGGCCGCCTCGCGCGGGAGGCGGCCGGACTTTCGACTTTCAGAAGTCAGCAAGTCACTCTGCTGATTCAGCTCTAATTCTGCGCTTAATTCAGATCGGAAGAGC
>JALHOI010000247.1 GCA_022843085.1 Pseudobdellovibrionaceae bacterium | reverse complement strand
CGGTTAGAGAACGAGCCTAACCTTCGGTTAGAGAACGAGCCTAACCTTCGGTTAGAGAACGAGCCTAACCTTCGGTTAGAGAACGAGCCTAACCTTCGGTTAGAGAACGAGCCTAACCTGACGGTTTGGGGGCTTGGCCGGGGCCTGGCGAACTCGTGGAACGATCAAAGAAACGCCAGATGCGCATTTCGTTGCGAAGATTCAGAGTCTCAGCCGCTGCCCCTTCGAGCTCGCTCAGCAATATGCGAAGCTCAAGCGGTAGTCCGCGAATTTCGGAGGATCGACTTCCGTCAACAGCGCTGACAACTGCGGACGCTAAAATCCAACCTTCAGCCGATAGCTCTGGTAGTAGAGTGAACTCTAACTCCAAAAACATCTGCTGCGTCCACTCGAGATCGAGTTTCTGCGTGCGACTCTGGTTAATGAACGTCAGCTGCATCGAACCATAGCTGGCTGAAATTAGGTTTTCTCGTATGAACTGATTGATCTGTCGGATCGACCGTGCATTATCGGGCCGCGAGAAAACGAAATTCTGGACCCGCGTCAGCCGCGAGTCGATTCGGCGAATATCCAAAAGCGACTGAGACAGATGTTTTGTTTCGGGTAAGAATCTATCAGACAACGTATGCAACGAATCAAGAGATGGTCCCGATGTCAGAGTTTTCGTTGCGACGTAGGCGTCAAGAAACGTTGTTGCGAACTCGGTCTGCCGTTCGGCGGTCGGCGACGGCTCGGATTTAAAAAACTCGGCAAGTTCGAAGCCGTAATGAACTTCGAGATTTTTAAAATAGTCGACGTAGTTGCTTAATTGCTGCGCTTCGACTCCCAGCTCGTCAAGAAACGAGAGAGCCATCTTGCGCATCAGAACCTGACCCGAGGTCGTTTCGAAGTATCTAGCTCGATCGGCTCTGCCCATACGTCTCAAGGGCTCTGTGAGATGTGCGTCGAAGGTGGGCCGTGGGACATCAAAGATAAAAAGATAAAATGGGATTTTGAAATCAAAGAACTTAACAGAATCGATTTCTGGTTGAAACTCAAAATGGCCGCGACCCGATTCGATTGAATTGCGCTCATATCGAGCGACCGACGCCACGTCATCGATGACCTCAATTGTAGTGATGGCGGACTGTTGAAGTGAGGTCAAAAATCGCAAGGCTTCGGCGGGCGTGAGATTGGCTTTCGCTCGAAGTTCTTTGTAACGCAGAATTTCGTAATTAAAGCCTTGAAACCAAGTTGAAAGTTCCTGAATCGAAAGCATTCGGCTGTAGCCTGCAGCCTTCGAATCGGCGCCCCATGGCCAACGCCCGAAGCCGCGAATTGCCGTGCCATTCGCTAATTCTGAATGGCCCCTCGCTTCTTTTGCGGACAAAGCGATGTGCTTAAATTCATGAAAAAGCGGCAGATCAGGTCGACCAGAGAAGGCACTCAGTTTCGATATTCGGATTCTACGCTGTAAACCGTTGGCGCTTGCTTCTGCGCCGCCGAGGCCATTTGGATCAAACACCAGAGACGTCCGATACTTTTTCCAAATCGCTTTAGCCAATTGATTGAAGTGCGACGATCCGCGTGTCGAGATTCGAAGTATCGGTCGCGAACGAATTCCAAACCAATACTTTTCAGTCGCCTCCTCAACTTCGACACCGAAACTTTTGAGTTGTTGTCTCGCAAAATCAATTTGTTCGCGGTGTGTTTTCAATTCGAGTATTTTGCTAGTGATCGCAAGCGGAGTTTCGGAACTCGTCTTTCTGAGCTCAGCCAGTGTCAGCGGTCGAAGCCGAGACGTCGTCGGATTAGACGTAAACAAGTTTTCACAGCGCGCCGACGTAGACTGACTCGCCCGCGCCCAGGTCGTGATCGCCATGATCGAAGCGAAGATCACCGCACTCCAAATCGATGTGCGGAGCATTCCCGGATTCGAGCCGCGACTTGGGTTTTGATCTGGGCCGTGTTTCATCCGAAAGAAACTACCGCATCTCGCACACGACGCGCCGCTGTTATTTTCCTGACAACCATGAAGGAATTTTTCGACTGTCCCGAGTGCAAGACCCTAACCACCTACCGACTCACTCAATCACGAAGCTGCCGGTAGAGAAAGGGGTGGAAGACTTAGTAGGCTCGGCCTCTGTAGCTTGTGCGCCTCGAGCTCTTCGCTACGCCTAAGGCTTCGGGTTTCGCACTTGGGGCGCATGGCCAGGATCGGCCAGCCAGCCAGCAGCGCGATCTACCTCCGCGTTGAGCCGAAATCTCGAAACTTCTTTTCGACCTGCACCATCGACTGCGCCTCGCTTCGCCTCCAACCGGAAGACTCGATTTCATTCATGCGGATGTAATCTTTTAGGTTCAGGTACGCCCTGCAACTCTCGACGATTCTTGTGAACGGGCGAAGATCCAAAAATTTGCCTGATGCATGTGAGGATTGAGGCACTTGTCCAACGGTTGTCGTCTGCAAGCCTTTTGCACTCGTCTTTCGCCGCGAATGAACGGATCCCATGTGAATCGATTCGCGATCGAAACAATCTTCACGCCATATATGAAAACAAAGTTATTGAGTATCCGGCGAATATTTTATGGTGCTTGGGGCGCTGGAAGCTCAAGTCGCCTTTGGCCTTCGTCGATTTCAAAACGAGATGCATTGTGTGTTTCGTCGAGATGGGTCGAGCCTCGACGCGACCCTGCCGCCTATTTGTTAGAATTCCGCCGTAGTCTTTGGGCAATTGTAGAAACATCTTCGTTGGCTTCATGCCCATCACGAAAATTTAAGTGACCGATGGTTGTGGCCCAAGCCATAAACTCGACTTTTTCTGGGAGAAATGTAGGGCAATTGCCCCACCCACAAAAATTAACTTTGGCTGAGGCCTCGCGAGCCTATTCACAGCAGGGCTCTGGAGGGCGCCGCTTGATCCCGGCCGCGGTTGCGCAGCGCCAACCGGTCTGCGGTGGGCTCTAAACCCGCGCGATTGCGATCTATCTCAGCTCCGTATCTCAGCGCGACATTCCTCTCAGCGCAGTTTGCCGTACAGCGCCTGTTCGCGTGCCGGGCCGGGCGCCCAGTAGCGGCACTTCGTCCAAATCATGACAGGCGAAATTCGCAGGGCTTGGTGGTACTCTGCCGGCCGCTGTCGAAACTGACGCTTTCACATTCGCCAAACGTGTCTCGATCGGCCAAGGATTTAGTGTGCGCTCCAGTAAGTTAAAAATCGGAATCCTTCTTTCGCTGCTGTGTATGGCAATCGGTGCGCAGAGTTCGGTCGCTATGCAGACTGACGGCCAGACTGCCGAGCAGACCGCAGTTCAAGGCGCACGTGAAAACCCAGTTCCAATTGCGCAACCCTATCTCTTTGAAATTCGAAAAGGCCCAACTGTTTCCTGGATACTTGGAACTTACCACGTGGGTGTTCCGTATCGGGATATCGCGCCCGCAGTTGAACAATACCTCAGAAAGTCGCGCCTTCTATTTCTAGAGCTCGCCGACCGCGAGCGAGCGAAACTTTGGGTGAATGATCCCACGGCCGCCATTATTTCGTCGACCGATCTCGATCTTCGCAAAGGGCATCGACTTTCAGAGGCAGCACAGAATCGACTCACGGCCGAGTTTAAAATTCCATCGCTGATTGCTAAACATATCAACGCAGAGTCATGCAGTACGTTTCTTGAGGCACTCGACATCAAAGAGCCGCGGCTCGACGTCGAGCTACACATGAGGTCGCTTGAGCTGGGAACAAGAGTTCGTGCGCTAGACACCGATAAACTTCGCAAGGAGGCCGATCAAATCAGCGAAGCGGAGTATGTCCGACGCCACGGGAGCGAGCCCAAAGAGTGCAATGTCGAAGAACATTTTATGACAGACGTAAGCTTGGCGGATCTACAATCAGAATCGGCCGAAAGCACTGCTCGGTACCGAATGGGTCATGACTACACCGAAGATATGTTCAGTCTGTATGACGGCATCGCCCATAGAAACCAAGGGTGGATGATCACGCTGCTTCCAGAACTCAACCGAGGTGACGTGTTTATAGCGGTTGGCGCCGCCCATCTTTACAGCGAACGCGGAATGATCGCGTTGCTTGAACGCGCCGGCTTTACTATCCGGCGTCTCTAAGCGAGACCGTCACCTAGCCGGCCAACGGTCTGGAGTTTTCGCGGCCTCAGCGAGGCGCTGCATAAACTCGGCGCGCGGAATTTCGCGGGCTCCCCACTTCACAGACAGGCTCGAAGAATCCGCTGGGGCAATTTGCGTGTCCATCCAAGTGTAGCCGAGAGATTTTAATCTCTCGATCAGAGTAACTAAACTCAGCTTCGCGACTTCATCAATTTTGTGAAACATACTTTCAGCCGAATAGACGCCGCCGACAGTTGTTCCGTACGATCCCGCGACCAGCTCATCGCCACGCCAGACTTCGACGCTGTGAGCGCGACCGACTTTGAACATTGCGATATAACCTTCAATTATCTCGGGCTTAATCCATGTACCTTCGGCCCCCAGGACGCCCGTTCGCGGATCCCGGACCGGACGCAACTGAAGCGCACACTCTCGAATCACACGTTCAAAAGCTGTGTCGAAGGTGACGCGAAGCTCGCCTCGGTCGACGGCAGCCTTAAGACGATTCAGGACCTTACGGTCGGACCGGCCTATTTCAATTTGGTCAAAATCAAGAACCCCACGAGTCGGCGGATTGAACCAAGCTCCGTTCGACTCAGGCGTGACTCCATACGGAAAAATTCCTCGTTCGTAGGCGTACGACAACGTCTCAACGTTGATAGGAAGTTTCTCGGTGACCAAACCCTTCTGCGAGTCGTCTGGACGTTGCGAAAGCTCAAACGCGATATCCGGCACCAGGGCCGTGGTCTGAAACAAGCTTTCGCAAGCAGGCCCAGCGGCCCCAGCCACCGGCATTTGCAACGTCGCAACTAAAAACAGCAGTAAAAACGAAGATCCCCTCATCAGAATGCGTATACCGCCTTTCGAGGTCCGAGGCGCGCCAAATTGGAACCAGTGAATTTCGAACAAATTGCGTTACTCGAACGCCGCAACATCGGCGGCAGGCGAAGACCTCACGTGATCCTGTGCTGCAGGCGACAACTCGGACCGCATCGTTGGAACCTCTTTCGCGCGCGAAAGTTCTCTCCACTCGTGTAGGTACCTCGCTTCGTCGACGGGTCGCATCGACTGCGCAAGAGGCGGGCTTTTATAAGTGGCACGAACGCCATCCCACCCCTCAAAGACCCGCGTGACCCCTAACTCGCGGGTTCCCGTACGATCTTTTAAAAGTTCAAATGACGGCGTCAGACCGGCTTTACCACCGCCG
>JALHOI010000246.1 GCA_022843085.1 Pseudobdellovibrionaceae bacterium | reverse complement strand
CGGCGACAGCTGCCAACAACACACTTGGCTTCAAGCCTTCGATAATCGGCATCGTATTTCCCCGAGACACGAACCAGCTAACTCGACTTGTCAGCTTAGCAAAGGCGCATCAAATCGGTATTCATACGGTCAGTCAGGGTAAAAACGTCGGCTACGGCGACATGACGCCAGCCCAGGCGAACCAACTCATCATCAACTTGAGTTTTTTAAATCAGATCTTGGACTATGATCCGCGCGGTGGAACTATCGTGGTGCAACCCGGAGTGACGCAGCAGCAGCTTTCCGACTTCCTCATCGGGCAAGGCGGCGAATTTTGGGCCGATATGACAGGCGCAAGTCCCTCATCGAGTATCATCGGAAACACAATCGACGGAGGCTTTGGCCACACCCCTCTCGGCAATCATCGCAAGCATATTCTTTCGGTCGAAGTTCTTCTCGAAAATGGACAAATTTTAAAAACACTCGAGATGCCGGCGACAGGACCTGACTTGTCGCAGCTTTTTGTACAAACCAATTTTGGAATTGTACTTTCGATGAGAATTCCACTGCTGCGGGCACCTGAAAAGGCGTTGACCTACACCGTCAGTTTAAATTCAGACGAGAGTTTGGGCGCAGCCATCGAAATTTTTCGTAAGCTCCAGTTGTCGGGAGTCGTCGAAAGTCTTGTTCATATTGGAAACTCAACCAGGACTTTGATGACATCAACTGCTTTCCCGTCCGAAATTTCGAGGGAGGTCACAATCGATGAACAGCACGCAAGGCGGATATTAAAAGACCGTCTAGGTCTCGACCCCGGTGCTTGGACAGCCGTGGGCTGCCTATACGGTTTTAAAAGCGAAGTGAAAGAGAAAGCACGGTTTTTAGAGGCGGCGTTTCGCGACTGCGGCAAAGTTCGCTTTGTTACAGATCAAAAGCTGAACCTTGTGAGTTGGATTTTGAATCTTAAGATTCTCGCAAATTTTAAGCGCGTCGCTATGATTCGGCGGTCGGTGGATTCACTGCGAGCGATACATGGGTTGATGCGCGGTCGCCCATCTTCGGTACCGATCGACAACATACTCTGGAGAACGACGACCAGTGAAAGTTGTGGATTAATCTGGCACGCTCCAGTTGTCTCTAATTCAAAGGAAGATATGCATCGATTGCTCTTGGCGAGTCGCACGACCTTTGCAAAATTCGGCTTTGAAATGCCCCTTACGCTGACTCTGATCAACCCAAGAAAAGCGATTGCAGTTTTCAACATAAATTTTGATCGAAGTCGATCGAACGAAACTGAACGTGCCCAAACTGCTTACAAAGAACTCGGCGAACAGTGTCGAAAGATGGGCTTTTCATCTTATCGTTACTCAATTCTTGGCCAGCCGGTGGTCACTGAAAATGTCCCGCACGAAAAGCTGCTCAATGGACTCAAAAAGCTGTTCGACCCTGATTGCATTCTGGCTCCCGGCCGATATGGTCTTGGTACGACGGCCGAGCCAGAGCCGAAGCGAAGCTGAATGCAATTCTGAAAAAAATCGCTTAATGCTAAATATTGTATTTCAAAGCATCTACGATTTTCATCTTCAATGCCTTTCGAACCGCAACGACCGTCGCAAGAACGCACGCGACAGCTGTTGCCAGCAGTGCCGTAACGTAGGCCGACAGTACAAACATTATGACTATTGGGATGGGCATGCTCGCACCAGGTATCACGATGGTCATGCCCGAATGGCTGATACCGCTGGCCGACGCGTAACTTAAAATGACCCCACAGAAAGAACCTACCAAACCGAGCAGAATTCCCTCGGCCACAAACATCGTCATAATTTCAGATCTAGATCGACCGATAGCTCGCAAAGTACCGATTTCACCGGTCCGCTCGGCAACTGACATACTGACAGTGCTGACCGTCGACAGGAAAATCAAAGTGAAAATGATTGTCGCAACGACGGCATTCTGAGAAGCAAAAAATTCTTCGGTTTGATTAAACAGTCTCGCAACTTCAAGCCATGACCTGGCCCGCACCTCCGGACCAACTAACGGCTTTATTTCTGAAAGTACTCGGTCGACCATTTCATGCGCTTCAAGCTTCACGATCAGCCGTTCGGCCGTATCGGTGTCTAACAATCTACCGGCTAGCTCGATCGGAATAAAGACGGTTGTATCGTCGATTTCCTGAATCACCGTACGAAATGTCGTGACGATCTCTGCATCGACCGCATTTATACCACCGTCTGCAGTTTGCCCGATGATCGTCAGGTTTTGACCTGGTTTGGCATCAATAATCTTCGCAAGCCCTTCTCCGATCGCGACCCGAAAAATATTTGAACTGCCGCCTCCGGCCGTGCGAAACGGTTCACCTGCGATAACATCCTCTGGTTCGAGAATGCCCCGCTCGATGTCCGGCTCGAAACCAACAATTTGAGCAGCAACCGATCGGTCGCCATTCGAAATCAACCCATAAAAAGTCTGACGACTCGAGACCGATTTCACACCGGAGATTTCTGCAACTTTTCTTTGTAGTGGTTTAGGGTCTTTGATCTGTTGATCGCTAAAAGAATCTTCGCTTTGTTTTTCCCACAGCTTTTTCGCAGCGATCTGAATGTGGCCGTACTGACTGTTCACCGCGCCCCATCGGGTCGAGTCGAGAATATTCGCAGCGAAACCCTGAAAGATGACAACGGCAAGAAAGCCGCCCGAGATTATCAAAATATTCAGCAAGGTGCGCCGCCGATTTCGAAACAGATTTCGAATCGCTAGTTTTAAAATCATGTGGCACCCTGCTTTTCATCTCGAATTACGACACCATCCGAAAGCTGAACGACTCGGTCGGCTTGGGACAGTACGAGAGGATCATGACTCGCCAACACGACTGTCACTTCAAGTTCCTTTCGCAACTCTTGAAGCAGCTGCAGGATGGCCGAGGCGTTTTTCTTGTCTAGCGCGGCCGTTGGTTCGTCGGCGATGATAAGAACTGGACGGTGTACAATGGCCCGTGCGATCGCGACTCGCTGTCTTTGGCCTCCAGACAACTCGTCGGGCCGATGCGAAACCCGATCGCCAAGCCCGACTCGGTCAAGTGCAGCGCGCGACCGAGTGATTCTCTCGCTATCTGTTATCGCGCTAGCAATCAGTGAATACTCTACGTTTTCAATTGCGCTCAACACGGGCACCAAATTGAAATTCTGGAACACGAAACCAAGCTTCGACGCGCGCAGTGCGGCGAGTTCTTTTTCACCAGCAGTCGAAACATTTTGACCAAGCACCTGCAAATTTCCGTCGGTCGGTTCATCGAGGCAGCCGATCAAATTCAAGAGAGTCGTCTTTCCGCTGCCCGATTCGCCCGCCAGTGCGACAAATTCACCGCGGTGAATTTTCAGATCAATACCTTGAAGCGCGTAGACATCGTTTTTACCAAGCCGATAGAGCTTACTTAAATTTTTTATCTCAACGACCACGTTATCCACGAAAGGCTCCTTTGATGATAAACATAAGACGACTACCGTCGCGCAACGCACCTAACTGGCTGTCTGGCGCACCTTCGAAAATCCAAGCGTCGACGCCGATCGACATGTTATCGCTTTGAGGAAATAGAGCCGACGTTTGAATCAACCAAGAGCCATCCGTCACCGAGGTGCCGCCTAGAACCTGATAAGTTGCGTCCGACTCAGAATCTCGCATCAGCTGAAGACCTAAAAACTGTTGCCGTCGAGCCCGGCCTAATGCGTTTGGCAAATCAACACGATCGTCAGAAACTTGCAGACCGACCTGCCAACCGCGCAGAGCTTTTGATTGTAACGGTATATCAACTCCAAGCACCGCAATCTCTTGGGCACTCGTTAAGGCCGCGATTGGTTCAGCCGGATTCTGTGTGTCGACATTGAACGAACGTTCCGCGAGGCGCACACCTTCACCCCGAACCACAAAATCATCTGTCGCCCAAGAAAACGATACACCAAGTGCCAATGTCCGAGTGCTCGAAGTTCGAACTTTCACTGACGTAAAGCTCGTCGGTATCACTCTCAACAGGGGGCTACGGTCGATGTGTGAAAACACAAATGCCGAAAAATCGACCGAACCGATTTGTCCTTGTCCTCGAAGACCAAAATCGCCATTTTTATCTTCGGGATTCGAACTCTGATCGAAATCCAAATTAAGCTGCGAGAATCGCGATTTAAGATTGCGCGGAAAAAAATCTGAACCCGGCCTCGGTAGACGATTCGGGCGATAGAACGGAATATAAACCAATTGTGCAGACCAAGAATTTTGAATGTACTGAAGATTCATCATCTCAATCGGTATACGAAGATCCGAGATATCGCCGAAACCAGCTTCGCGCAAATCTTTTGGATTCACGATATCGGCGTAGAATGCCCCGAAAGCTTCACCCCAGACGATGACTTGCGATCCAACACGCAGAAGAACTGGCCCCGAGCGATATTCGAGATTTGCTTCGCGAAGTTCGATTGCGGGAACTTCGTTTCGGTAAAGATCTTGGTAGCGATCGAATTGAATTGCGTGCGCTCCGTCTCCGGTAAGTCGGGCGCCGATTTGATACGTCCACGCGGATGAAATGGGGCCCGACAATTCACCTTCGGTCTGACTCTGAAGCGTTGCTAAACCCAACGGGTCAGTCGTTCGTAGACCATATCGAAATCTCGAACTAATTTTCCAGGCTAAATCAGTTAAATTGCCCGCGTTCGCATCGACGCAAAACGACAAGCTTAGTATAAACACACAGATCGTGATGCCAACATGCCGACTTTGCATCAATTCACCGGATGAGCCAGGTCAGCAGTCGTCAATTTGTAGACGCTTTCTCGAACTTTCAGAGCACTGACGAAGATTTTAACAGTGTCTTCAAGGGTTGTATTCCCATTGAACATTCTTAGCTGACTGGCAGTCTTAACAAAATTTTGACCATTAACGCTTGCGAAAGACGACGTAACGCTCTCTGAACGCGAAAACAGAATCAATTGCCGTAAAATTGAAAAAATCGACATCACACGACCAGCTTGCATCGGAAAAATTCAAAAAGGTATGTCGAATTGGGCTCAAGTTTCTAGACCTAAATCGCGAGAAGCTTTCGTGGCAAAAAAAGCGAAGCTTCGATCGAAACTACGGACGTTCGTCATTCGCCACATGCCAGAAACGGCAAAGTCATTTCTTTACCGGAAAATGATTCAGATTGAGACCGACAACTTGCCTGGGCTCGAACTGAAACTTGCGCGAACAAAAGAAGAACTGACTGCTGCCTTCCGTCTTCTTCACGATAATTATGTTCGTTCGGGCTTTATGGCTCCCCACCCGTCGGGCATGCGTTTAACCAA
>JALHOI010000245.1 GCA_022843085.1 Pseudobdellovibrionaceae bacterium | reverse complement strand
CAGAAGGGCGCAACATTACTCCGACACCATCTACCGGTGTTGTCGGACTTCGCCCCTCCGTCGAACGGCTTCCGAAAAGTCATTTTTGTCGTGTTGGCGATCAAGTCTATCTCGCAAGGCTGCCGATGCTGTGGTCGGGCGGAGTCTTAAGCGAAACGCGTGGTGAAGCTCTTCGCGCTTTTGGTTCGCTGGAAGCTGCCCAAATTTCGAAATTTGCCCAAGCTCTTCGGCTTCTCACAGATGGAGCTGACGGTTCAGGTGATGCTATTTCGGCATCGCGAGTTGTCGGAAAGTTCGGTTTGGCCTACGCCCTTGCTCGAATGACGTTGCCCGGTGGTCTCGGTGTGCGAGTGACAAGTCAGGACCTGGCGGATTCGCGTCCTGAGCTTTCGACACTTCCATTGAGGTCGAGTCTGTTTTCTGAAGTGTCTTACGAGGTCGTAATCGTGAGCCGCGAATCGGAAAGCGATATTCTCGCGCGTTGGACAAAACACGGTGGCAATATGGCGTCGTTTCATCATTTAGGTTCTGTCGTAGGCGAAAGTCTTGAGTTTGCGGACCTTCTGTCGTTACCGATCAAAGAAATGAAAGAAACGTATGAAAGTGGTTGGACGACTGCTTTTAAATCGCTGCCGGCACGCGGGTGAAGTTGGAATCAATGAAGAGTTTTAAAGACGAATGCGGCGTTGTCGGAGTCTGGAACCATCAACATGCAAGCCGTATGACCTATTTGTCGCTCTATGCAATTCAGCATCGTGGACAAGAATCGACGGGTATTGTGACACTCGAGGACTCGACCCAGAGAATTCACAAGGGCCCGGGGCTTGTGTCTGAAGTTTTTAATGATGAAATTCTTGATTCCTTAAAGGGTCTGGCGGCCATTGGGCATGTTCGTTACGCCACGACCGGCGCGAATCAAATGGCGAATTTTCAGCCGCTTCAAGCCAATCTTTCGAATGGCCCCGTCGCTGTCGCGCACAATGGAAATATCGTGAATGCGGGCCCGGTGCGCGAGCGATTGAAATCTGAGGGCTCGATATTTCAGGGGACCAACGATACCGAAGTGATTTTACATTTGATCGCGAAGCACCCTTCAAAAGATCTCGTCGAGTGCGTGAAATCAGCACTTAGCCAGCTTGAAGGCGCGTTTAGTCTGACGATTCTGTCTCACAAGGCGATGATTGCGGCGCGTGATCCGATGGGATTTCGCCCACTCGTTTTGGGTAAGCTTCAAGATCCAGACGGCCGCGAATCTTTTGTCGTTGCGAGTGAGACCTGTGCGTTCGATTTGATTGGAGCTAAGTTTCTTCGAGAAATTGAGCCTGGTGAAATTTGGTGGGTTGATGGTGACGGCGAACACTCGGTTAAGTTCGGTTCAAATCAGCCTCGCAAAGCTTGCGTCTTTGAACACGTTTATTTTGCTCGTCCCGATTCGATCGTTTTCGGCCAAAGTGTTTACGAGGTTCGAAAGCGCGCAGGGCAACTCTTGGCAAGAGAAGACGCTAAAGAAGGAAAAATTCAATTCGATGTTGTCATTCCCGTTCCCGATAGCGGCGTGCCGTCGGCGCTTGGCTACAGCGTTGAAAGCGGTCGTCCGTTCGAACTTGGAATCATCCGCAACCACTATATCGGTCGCACCTTTATTCAACCACACCAGTCGATTCGCGACATCGGTGTGAAGATAAAGCTCAATCCTCAAGAGGCCGTGCTCCGAGACAAGCGAGTCGTCGTGCTTGACGATTCGTTGGTGCGAGGCACGACCTCGAAAAAAATCATATCGCTGATTCGAGCGGCCGGAGCCAAAGAGGTGCATTTGAGAATCGCCGCACCTCCTACTATTGGTCCATGCTATTACGGCGTCGATACTCCCGAAAAATCTCAGTTGATTGCGTCTCGCCAGACGATTGAAGAAATCGGAAAGTTTGTTGGAGCTGACTCACTTCGCTACCTAAGTATCGATGGTCTTATGTCGGCCGTGAAGGGCGAACAGGGTGGATTCTGTGCCGCATGCTTCGACGGAAAATATCCAACCGGGCTTCACGGTCTTGATCTGATTCCGAAAGGAAACGTGCGTGGCCTTTAAACGAAAGTCGACCGGAAAGGTCGCGAAACGGTCGACCGGAAAGGTCGCGAAGAGTTCGACCGGCGGGCGCTGGATGGCGCTTCAAGTCGGCGACCTGGTTGACGTCGTGGCTCCTGGATTTTGTCCGACCGATGACGAAGTTGAAGCCGGCGTAAAGTTTCTTGAAAGCTGGGGCCTTCAAGCTCGTTTGCCGGCCGATCTTTTCGGTGCTGATGTGATTGCAAGCAACACCGACGAAAAGCGACTTAAGCACCTCACCCATGCGCTTCTCGCTAAAGATTCGGCAGCCGTTTGGTGTCTTCGCGGCGGGTACGGCGCAATCCGGCTGGTACCCGGACTTATGAAACTAAAAAAACCCAAGCACACGAAAGTTTTGTTGGGCTTAAGCGATGTCACGACCATTCAACAATGGCTTGAGCAAAAGTGGAATTGGCCGTCGCTTCAGGCGCCACTGCTTGATCGATTAGGACGTACAGTCGAAGCTTCGCTTGTGCGTGAAGGCAAAGCGCGCCCGCTCGAAGTGCAGGTTGAGGAACTTCGACGAATTGTTTTTGGTGAGACGTCGACTGTGTTGTTCGAGGGGTTGCGTCGGCTCGGCCAAGACAGCGGCGGCTCTAAAAGATTAAAAGCTCGAGGCTTTCGGCGCGCGGTCGTGCGAGGCAAAATGACTGGCGGAAATTTGGTGACGTTCGCTTCGGCGATTGGAACCAAAATTCATCCGTCGACAGTTGGCAAGATCGTCTATTTCGAAGACATCGGCGAACGAGGTTATCGGGTCGACCGACTGCTTGAGCATCTTGTGCAAGCAGAGATTGTCACAAACAAAACAAAGGCAATCGTGTTTGGTGAATTTGTCGCCGGACTTGAAAACGACGGGACCTCGAAAGTGCCCTCAGTTTTAGAGAGATTCGCAATTGAGTGGGGAGCCGCGAATAACGTGCCGGTTTACACCGGGGTTACCAGCGGCCACGGACTGAACCAACGGGTCGTGCCGCTCGCGACCGAAGCGGTTCTCGACTTGAATTCTGGTTCGCTCGAAATTGAAACGGCCGTTCAGTTCGCGAAGGAAAAATAATGTCAGCGAAAGCAGCGCGTGCACCGAACTCCGTCGAAAGCCGGTTTTTGATGCGCCTCGATGATTGGGTTTTTCCTGAAAAATCTCCGGGCGAGTTTACGCAGTGGGAAGATGCGACTCCTGGGTTTCGTCTTCAGGCGTGGCATCGCGGGCATTTGAAAATCGACGTGGCGTGCGGACAGACCAGCCCGCTTTATGACTGGGCGTCGTTGACAAAAATCGTGTTTTCCGTTTCGTCCGCGATGTTTGAGGTCGATGATGGCGATTTGAGTTTGAATCACACGCTCGCCAAGTGGTTGCCCGAACTGACCCAGGACCTCGGACCATCAGTCAAAATTCGCGACTTTGAAAAACTAAAAGTGCGCGATCTTTTGCGACACTCGGCCGGAATGACCTGGTGGAAGCCCTTCTACAAACAAGTGACTAAAAAAGAACCGCGCGATCACGAAGAAGCGTGGGCACTTTTATCAAAGCTTGTCGCGAAAGACGTTCGGTCACGAATCGCGAGCGGTGAAATTGCAAAGGCCCGGCGTGGCCCGGCTATTTATTCGGATCTCGATTTCTTTTTGCTCGGCGAGATTTTACGTCGATCGAGTTTGATGTCCTTGCCTGAACAGTTCGCGCGCGTTCAAGATCGATTGTCACTTAGCCACACGTCGTTTCACGCGCTCGCAAAAGTCGACGTCGAAGCGGGTGTCCTCTTCTATAAAGATTGTCAGACGTTTGTAGCGCCAACTGAACGTGACCCGTGGCGGGGACGGATTCTGAAATCTGAAGTACACGATGAAAATGCCGCTTCACTTAAGGGCATCGCGCCACACGCTGGACTTTTCGGACCGATCGACGACTTAAGTCGGTACGGGCTAGAACTTCGAAAGCTAAGACTGGGCCTGCGCTCGAAGCTTCCGGCTTCGGCGTCCGTTTTTTTGAAGAGGTCAGTGCCGTCTTCGTTAGGGGACTGGGCGCTAGGTTTTATGATGCCGACTCGTGGTGCGGCCTCTTGCGGACCGCGCTTTTCGAGCCAAAGTCTGGGCCACACTGGTTTTACCGGAACATCGCTGTGGTACGATCCGAAAAGTGATTTGCTGGTGACGATTTTGTCGAACCGAGTTCACCCGACTCGCGACAATTCGCGGTTTGTGAAGCTTCGCCCAGCCCTTCACACTTTTGTTGTAGACGCCCTCCAGATTTAGTTTTGTAGTTTAGGGATGTCGAAACTTGAACGGCTTCTTCAAGAGTGGGTCGCGCAGAAGCTAATCACGTCCGATCAAGCCGGTCAGATTCAGAAGTTCGAGTCTTCAAAGGCTCAGACGTCGTGGGTGATGTCGGGACTGTTGATTCTCGGCGCGATCATCGTTGGCATTGGCGTTGTTTCGCTGATCGCAGCGAACTGGGCGAATATTCCAGATGCTTTGAAGCTTGCGATCGACTTCGCAATTCTCTTCGCGCTCGGGGCAGCAGCCGTCTCTGCCGAACGAAATGGAAAAGTCGCTGTCTTCGAAGTTCTTCTCGTCAGCCTTCAGCTACTCGTGCTCGCATCGATCGGCCTTATTTCGCAGATCTACCATACAGGAGGAAAACTTCATCAAGCGTTATTTTTTTGGTCGTTGGTGACGCTAAGTCTTGCGCTGATTTCAAAACGCTTTTTCGTTCCGTTTCTCTGGTCAGGAGTATTCATGGCGGCAGTGACGATGGTCGGCCTTGAATCCGAGAGGGTGCGTTCGATTTTCGACCGTGGTGCAGAAGCCATCTTCGCGTTGAACCCCTTCTTCGCGGCCGTGGCGGCAGGCGCGCTTGCTCGTATTCAATCTGCTCGCGGCCCATTGTTTACGCCAACCGATGGGCTAATATGCGCATTTCGCTGGTGGATCTTGTGGTCGGGTTTGATCGTCCTTCTTATTTTTGAGTTCGCGTCGGGCTTGTCGCGGTATGAGGCTTCGCAAGGAATTCTCGGGCTTCTTTGTGGCTTCGCGTTTGTCATCGCCGTCGATGTATCGACGTCGCGCGAATTTCGAAATATTCAAAAAGGTTTGCTGCTTGGGGTTTTGGTGGCCTTTGTTGTCGCTTGCTGGGTGACGACAGGCCCGCGTTCAAGCCTAGTCCAGGGTATTGCGACTATTTGTGTTCTGATGACGTCGGGCATTTTTTTAGCTAGCGTGCAAGCACGTGGCCTTTT